>CAUTXO010000018.1:0-27080 GCA_963542625.1 uncultured Helicobacteraceae bacterium
CTAAACAGGCGCGGCGCGCTTGTGTCTCTTGCCGCAACGCTTGGCGTTTATTTTGCTATCAATAAGATCACGGGCAATTACGGCTGGGCGACTATTTTTTATTTTACGCTCATCGATAGAGTGCCAAACCCCGCGGAATTGCACCTAAGCGTGAGCGTGCAGCAGTATTTTACGGTGCTTTCTGGCGCGCTTGGCGAGCTTTTGAATAGCAAGTTTTTGGTGTATTATCTCTTGGCGCTTGGCTTTAATCTTTATCTGCTAAAAAGGCTTGGGACTAGGAGCGCACGCACGGCGGCAACGCTTGTTTTTGTGGTGCTTGCATATAATCTTTGCCATTTTGCTTTGTTCCCCGCGAATTGGTCTAGGTTTTTCATCTCTCTTTATGCGCTGAATTTCATCGCTATGCTTTTGATGATAAACGCGCTGTGGTTTAAGAAGGGCCTTAATGCCTAGCTGCCAGCTTGGATCTTGCTAGCGCTTAGATCCAGGCTGGGTTAGTGCGTTTGGCGGGCGCGTTTTATGAGTGAGGTTTTAAGCCCTAGGCGTTTTCTGAAAAACTCTTCTTTTTGAGCCATTTCGCCGGTGTCGGTTTCGTGGTCGTAGCCAAGCAGGTGGAGCAGCCCGTGCAGGAATAGGATTTGCAATTCTTGCTCTAGATCTATGGCGTTTTGCGCGGCTTGGCGGCTTGCCGTGTCTATGGAGATGACGACGCTTCCTAGCAAACCATTGGCAAAGCCGGCTTCAAGCGGAAAGCTAAGCACGTCTGTTGGCGCGCCTTTGCCCCTGTGCGCGCTGTTTAGGGCGCGGATTGTTTCGTCATCTACAATCAAGAGCTCAACGTATTTGCACTCAAGCTCTTGCATTGCCGGTAAAAAAATGCTTTCTTTGACGTGGTGGCTCGTCTGGTTTTCAAACGATAGGTTTAGATCTTGCGCGGGCGCGGCGTGCGGATCTTTGGCAGATCTGCGCCCTAGATCCTTGCTAGATCTTAGCCCTAGATCTTGACGCGTCTTGTGTTTTAGATCTTGAGCTGCTTTGGTGCTTGGATCTTGCGCGGATTTTTGCTTTGGATCTTTGCTGGAACCTTGCTTTAGAACTTGAGCCGTTTTGGCGCTTGGATCTTGACGCAGCTTGTGCTTAAGATCTTTAGCAGATCTTAGCTCTAGATCTTGCTCCGCATTGCCCCTTAGATCTTGGGCGGCTTGGTGCTTTGGATCTTGAGCGCTTTGGGTGCTTAGATCTTGCGCCATTAGTAGCCAAACCTTGGTAAATGCAAGCGTTTTTTGACGACTATAAGCCTTGCATAAACGCCAACGCCAATTAGCGCAAGCAGGGTGTAGAAGTTCAAAAGCGCAAAAAAATGCAAAACGCAGATACAAATCGCCATTGCAAGGGCTATCGTGCCGTAAATGTCTTGCGTCATCACGTATGGAAGCCGGTTTGCCAAAATGTTTCTAGCTAGCGAGCCGCCAACGGCTGTGATAACGCCCGCAAAAATCACGCCAAAGTAATTAAGCCCGTGCTCTAGCCCCGTCAGCGCGCCGATGACGTAAAAGGTGCCAAGCCCTATGCTATCGCTAACGATGAATAGCTTTTTTTCTTGAATGCTTTCGTTTATGAAGCGGCGCAAAACGGCAAGCAAGGCAAGGACGGCTAGGAAAACCGCCACGGGGTAGAGCTTGACAAAAACAACCGGCGTGCGTGAAAGGATGGCGTCTCGCACTATGCCGCCGCTAAAAGCCGTCGCAAAGGCGATGATTGCAATACCAAAGAGATCTAGGCGCCGCCGCAAGCCGTAAAAATACCCGCTGATTGTAAAGGCGGCAATGCCGATGACGTCAAAGGCTACAAACTCAAACAAGCCCCCGCACCTTTAGCAAAAAGTTAATTTCGCTCTCATTACACATCAGCTCTTTTGCGATTTGCGGTATCGTGTTGCCGCTTTTAAACAGCGAAATGGCGCGGTTTTCATCAAGGGTAGGGTTCATTGGAATGGAGATCTTTTCTAGGTTGCTAACCCTATTTCTTTCAATCGTTGCGCTTTGCTTTATGCTTTCTATGGATGAAAAAATCGGCTCTTTAATCTCGGCTTCTAGCTTTGTTTTGATTTCTTCTAAGCGCTCGTCAAAGCCCTTTTCAAGGCGGTAAATGGACTTGTTTAGCTCTTCAAAAGAGGCTTCGTAGGAATTTAGCCGGTTTTTAATGGCGGCATTTTTGATGATTATGTAGATGTATAAAATCACCATCACAAGCAGCGAAACGCCCCATAAAATCAACCCTTCGTCAATGTGCATTGTGTGTTCCTTCTTTTAAATTTCGTATCATCACTCTTTCTCTAGCGGCAACGTAAAGATCCCAGTCTTTTGTGTCTTTTTCTTGCATTAGGGTGATTTTGCCTTCATCGCTTGAAATGGCGGTAAAAAATAGCGGAATATCGCGCTTGGGGAATGTCGGCATAACAAGCCTTGCATAGTATTTCACGCCTGGTGCTAGCCCCGCGCGCGCAAGCTTAAAGCCTTCGTAATTAATGCTCTCGATGTTTTCAAAATGCGCTAGCTTTGCCCTTTGTTTAATCTCGCCGCTTAGCATTTGCGTTAGGTTATCGACCTTTTTGTGTAGCTCGGCTAGCAAGGTGATTAAAACGGTGTTTTTTTCGTCCGTTTCACCCCGTGCTTTTGCGATGCGGATCCAGTGGCCGATGGGATCTTCGTCTATTTGGCTAGCCTTATCAAACTCTCTTTGGAATTCGTCTTGGTTTTTAAACTCTTCAAACTCAAGCTCAAGCGGCGCTGGAATGTAATTTAAAGCCATAGATCCACCGTAACTAAAATAAAAAACACCACGCCAAGATAGCCATTTGCCGCAAAAAACGCCTTGTTTATGTTGCTAAGGCTCTTGCTAACGACGCGGCTTTCCCACATAAGAACAATAAAACCCGTTAGCACCGCAAGGTAAGAAAACGCCCCAAGATCTGCGGCATAAACAAAGCAAGCCCAGAAAAAGACCGTTAGTAAATGGAAAACGCGTGAAAAGATGAGCGTTTTTTGCACGCCAAACTTTGCCGGAATGGAGAATAGCCCGCGCTTTTTGTCGTATTCCATATCCGCTAGGGCGTATAAAAGGTCAAAGCCCGCGACCCAAAACAGCACGCCAAGAGACAAAAAGACCGTCCATAAAAAGACGGTATTTGCCGCTGCAATGCTCCCGGCAATTGGCCCTAGGCAAAAGGCAAGCCCTAAAAACAAATGCGCCGCGGCGCTAAAGCGTTTAACGAGCGAATAAAACGCAAGAATGCCAAGAAAGGGCACGGATAAATAAAACGCAAGGCTATTAATAAAAAAGCTCACAGTCACAAAGGCTAGGGCGTTTAAAAGCAAAAACAAAAGCATTTGCGCGCGTGAGATCCTGCCATCTACGCTCGGGCGGTTTTTTGTGCGGGGGTTTTCGGCGTCAAATTTTACGTCTGCAAAGCGGTTAAAAGCCATCGCAAAATTTCTGGCAAAAAACGCGGCAAGTAGCGCAAGGGCTAGGATCTTAAAGCTTGGAATGCCGCCTGTTGCCACAAGCATAGAGATTAAAATAAACGGGAGACTAAAGATCGTATGCTGAAAAACGACTAGCTCGTTAAAGTTTTTTAAGGCCCTAAGCATTTGCACCAACCGCGCGCCTTGCTTTAAAAACCGCGATGACGCCAAAGACGCCAAGGATCGCACCAAAGGCGCCAATCCACCCGGCAAACCTTTCGTATAACGGCTTTGTGTAGTCTAAGATCTTGAAGTTTTCATCGATTTTTATCTCCACCGTTTGCAAGTGATTGCCGTGGTCGCTTACAATGCTAATTTTCGCTTTCCACGCGCCTTGCTCGTTTGGCACAAAGGCAAAGCCGCCGCTTAGATCTGTATTGCCGTAGGCGTATTTAGAGCCATTTGGCGAGAAGATCTCTACAAAAGCCGTGTTTAGCCCAACGCCCGCGCCGTCTGCAACCCGCAAGGCAACGGCGTTTTGCGTGATTTTATACTCCACCAAATGCGCCAAAATAAAAGACGGCAAGGCTAGTAAAAATAAAAGTTTCTTAAGCATTCGCTTCCTTTGAAAACGCAAAGTATAGCACTCCAGCCATTACGGGCGTGGCTTAAAGTTTGTTTTGTATAATCACGCATTTTCTGCTGGGAGAGGCTAGGAGTTGATTGAAACAAACGCAAATATAATGCTAGAAAATGGCAATTTAATCCTTGAAAAGCGCATAAAATTGCTTGAGTGCATAGATGAAACGGGCTCAATCTCCCCTGCTAGCAAAAAAATCGGTATGACTTACAAGGCGGCGTGGGAAGCCTTGCAAAATATGAATAATTTAAGCGATGAAACGCTCATTCAAACAAGCAAAGGAGATAATCAAAACGGGACAAAACTTACAGCTTACGCAAAGGATCTCATTAGGGCTCACAAGGAAGCAATGAAGTATCACGCCTTATTGAATAAGGAGCTAGAGCGAAATCTTTTGTCAAAAAACTTCAATACTTTACGAAGGATAACTATGCAACTTAGTGCTAGAAATATTTTGGTAGCGCGCGTGGCGGGGCTTACAAAAAGCGATGTTAATACGCTTGTTGAGCTTGACCTTGGCGGCGTGCGGCTTACATCGACGATTACTACAAGCGCCGCGCTTGGCCTAGATCTAAAGCCAGGCGACGAAGTCAAGGCGATTTTTAAATCATCAAGCGTGATGGTTTCAACCGCTAAAGATCTTGCCATTAGTGCAAGGAATATAATCAGCGGCAAGATAGTCCAGCTAACAGTTGGCGATGTTAATGCTGAAGTGGTTTTGGAGCTTAGCCCAAAGGATAGGGTGGTGTCTGTTATTACGTCAAATTCTGCTAAGGCGCTCTCGCTTGAGACCGGCAAGACGTGCTTTGCGGTTATAAAATCTAGTGAAATTATGATAGGAAAATAAATGAAAAGAATATTTTTATTTTTGGTAAGCGCTGCAATTTTAGCGGCGGGGACGGTCAATATTGCCGTTGCGGCAAACGTTAGCTACGCAATGGACGAGCTCATAGCCGAGTTTAACAAGGTGTATCCAGATGTTAAGATCCAGCCGACGTTCACAAGTAGCGGCAAATTAACAACGCAAATTAAATCCGGCGCGCCTTTTAGCGTGTTTATGTCTGCGGATATGAAATTCCCACAGATCCTTTCAGATGAAGGCTTTACGCTAACAAAACCGCGCATTTACGCTATGGGCGCGCTTGCTATGCTAAGCGGTAAAAAAACGGATTTTTCTAAGGGCATTGCGCTTTGCGCGGGCACAGCCGTGAAAAAAATCGCCATTGCTAACCCAAACACCGCGCCATATGGCAAGGCGGCTATGGAAGCTCTTGAAAATGCAAAGATCTTAGACGCGGCTAAGGAAAAGTTTGTTTATGCAGACTCAATCTCTCAAGCGGTTATTTTTGCGCTAAAAGAAGCTGACGTGGGCTTTGTTGCGGCATCAACGCTTTATAGCCCAAAGATGAAAGACTACAAAGAAGGCGTGCATTACGCGCTTGTAGATCCTAAGCTTTACAAGCCAATAGAGCAGGGCATCGTGCTTTTAAAACAGGCGCAAGGTAATAGCGAAGCGCGCGCGTTTTATGATTTTATCCTAAGCGCAAAGGCGGTGGCTATCTTTAAAAAATACGGATACATCATTCCTTGAACTGCTTTGTAGCACTTGTAGAAGAGGTAAGCCATCAAGATAGGATCCAAGCCCTGCGCGCTTCTTGCGGCGGCTTGGATCTTTATATGGTGGGCTTGGATCTAACAGATCTAAAGACCGGGCAAGAAATTACGCTTGCTGTTAAACCCACGCACGTGGCGCTTGGGCTTTTGCCAGCTAGTGAGCTTAGCCTTTCTAACCAAATAGAATGCGTTGTGAAAGAAATAAAAGAAGGCGCGGTGCTAAGTAGCTTGGTGCTAACGCGGGGCGAGATCTTGCTTGAGAGTGTGATAACGACGCGCTCTGTAAAAAGGCTAGGCATAAGGCCGCAGATGAGCGTCGCCGCGCTAATTAAGGCAAGCGATCTCTACATTGAAAAGTTTTAAATGATTGATTTTGAACCGTTTTTAGTTTCTTTTAAACTTGCTGGCATCACAACGCTTGTGCTTTTTTTGCTTTGCCTTTTGCCGGCTTGGTATCTCTCAAGGACAAAATCCAAGCTAAAGCCTTTTATAGAAGCCTTTGTTTCGCTTCCGCTTGTTTTGCCGCCATCCGTGATTGGTTTTTATATTTTGATAACGCTCTCATCATCAAGCCCGCTAGGGGTTTTCTTGCACGAAACCTTTAACGTAAAGCTCGCCTTTAGTTTCACAGGGCTCATCGTTGCTAGCTGTATTTATTCTTTGCCGTTTATGTTTCAGCCCTTGCAAAGCGGTTTTGAAGCGCTGAAAAAAAACGTCATAGAAGCGTCTTATTTAAGCGGCAAAAATACACTCCAAACGATTGTTTTTGTTGCTTTGCCAAATATCATTCCAAACTTGATGACGGCGCTAATTATCACCTTTGCGCACACTGTTGGCGAGTTTGGCGTCGTGCTTATGGTAGGCGGGAGCATTCCCGGAGAAACAAAGGTCGCAAGCGTTGCCATTTATGAGTTTGTGGAAAACCTAGACTACAAATACGCGCATATTTACAGCCTTATTATGGTGCTAATTAGCTTTGCGGTGCTACTTGCGGTGTATTTTTTCAACCACGTAAAGGCGCTTAAAAGATGATTAAAATAGACGTTAAAAAGCCGCTTTCTGGAGAGATGAGCCTTGAAGTGGCGCTAGAAATTCAGTCAAAGGATTTTTTGGCGCTCATCGGCGCTAGCGGTGCTGGCAAAACGACGCTCCTTAGAGTGCTAGCCGGGCTTGAAAGGGCTAGCGGATACATCGAAGTAGATGGCGAAGTTTGGCAGGATAAAAATTTTTTCTTGCCGCCGCAAAAAAGAAAAATCGGCTTTGTGTTCCAAGATTACGCGCTTTTTCCGAATATGAGCGTGCTTAAAAACCTTACATTTGTTAAGAAAGATCTTGCGCTGGCTACGCGGCTTTTGGAAATGACGGGGCTAACAGACTTTAAAAACGCAAACGTAGAAAGGCTTAGCGGCGGGCAAAAGCAGCGCGTGGGGCTTGCAAGAAGCCTGATGAATAGCCCTAAGATCTTGCTACTTGATGAGCCCTTTAGCGCGCTAGATCCTGTGCTTAGGCAGCGGCTTGGCTTGGATCTTGCCCGCTTGCATAAGAGCTTTGAAACGACGACCATTCTAGTCAGCCACGAGCCAAGCGAAGTTTATAAGCTAGCTAACCGCGCGCTTGTGATGTCCGGCGGCAAAATAACGGCAAGCGGCGCGCCTAAGGAGATCTTGCTAAAAACAAGCGGCAGCCAGAAGTTTTCTTTTGAGGGCGAGCTTTTGGACGTGATTGATACGGGCAGCGTTTATGTGCTAATTGTGGCAATCGGCACGCAGATTGTAGAAGTTGTGGCGGCTAGCTCTGAAGTGGCGGATTTAAAAATCGGCGATATTATCCGCCTAAGCACGAAAGCCTTTGCGCCGAGTGTTTCAAGCTAGGGTAGGGCGCGCCAAGATCTTATCCCCAAAGGGCTACAATTGCCGCTTCAAACAATATGCCAAAACAAAAGGACAACAATGAAAGCAATAAAAACAGCTTGTATCATTTGCGTGTATAAAAGCGACCGCTTGGACTTTTTCACGCAGGCAATAAATTCAATAGTAGATAGTGCTGCGGGGGGGGGGCAACCTATAAACATCTATCTTGGCATAGACGGGGAATTGCCACTAGATCTTAGCTCTTACATCAACGCCAACTCAAATCTCTTTTATAAAATCATCAAAAATCCAACGAATATGGGGCTTGCATATACGCTCAATAGACTAATCGACGCCCTAGAAGATGAAGAATACATATTCAGAATGGATAGCGACGACATTTGCAAACCGCACAGAGTGGCAAAGCAAGTGGAGTTTATGGAGCAAAACAGAAACGTTGAGATCTTAGGCGGGGCAATAGAAGAAATTGACGAACACGGAACGCCTAAGATGATTAGAGCCTATCCAAAAAACACAAAAGAAGCACTGGACTATATCCATAAGGCGTCTATTTTTGCGCACCCAACCGTTTGCTTTAGGAAGAGGTTTTTTGAGCGGGGCTTGCGATACGACGCCTCATATAAAAAGAACCAAGATCTGCACTTGTGGTTTAGGGCGCTCTTGTGTGGCGTTGAAATAGCGAATTTAGACGACGTGCTACTTTCGTTTAGAGTTACGGACGACTTCTACAAACGCCGGAATTATAAAATCGCGCTTAATGAGTTTAAGATCTACCGGCAAGGCATACGGGATCTCCACGGTAGGTTTAGCTTCAAACTTGCGTATCCTACCGTAAGATTTTTAGCACGGCTAATGCCCGCGTGGATCTCTAGGATCCTTTATGACAAACGTGTGCGGCGGATCTTAAACGAGGCTAATTAAAAGCATACGAAACACCAAGCCAATAAGACCTGCCAAGCTCAAAGCCTGCGGCGTTATTTTCAGCGTCCGGCTCATTAAAAAGGTTAAAAATTTCAGCCGTTAGGGTTAGTTTGTTTGCATCAAGCACACTCGCGGCGGTAATTTTCAAATCCGCCAAGCTTTGCGCCTTGATGTGCGCGTCTTTGTAAATGGGAAGATCCGTGCGCTCGCCGTCAATGGTAAAAGATCCGCTCTCTCCCGTGCTAACGGGCTTTGTGTAAGCCGGCGTATAATTCACAAACAAAGAAGCGCTAAGGCTCCAATCCGCAAACAAGTGCATTTTTGGTAGCACAAAAAACAGCGCAAGATCCGCGCCATATGGTGCCACGCGGCTTTCAAGCTCGCTTTGGCGCACGGTTTTTCCCTTGTAGCGCGCAAAGGGCGTGTTGCCATCATCTAGCGACTCGTAATCGTCAAAGTTGCTCCTTGCGCGCAAGCTTGAGTAACTAAGCAAATAATTAAAAGCAAGCCCTAAAAAGTTCATCTCATCGGCATTTTCAAAGGACAAGGTCAAGCTCCTTGAAGAACCGCTGCCGCCGTTTGTCGTGTATGTGGGCGTAAAGTATGCTTTCTCGCCGTCTGGCCTTGTGAATATGCGCGGTTTGCCACGCTCTTGCATAAACTGATCTTTGCTTAGCCTGTAAATGTATTTTGCCTTGAATATTTGCCCGTAAAAGCTTTGCGTAAAGCCAACGAGCGCTTCGTCTGTATATGGCGTTTTAAGCCCGTTAAACACATAGCTAAGCTCGCCCTTATCCGCGCTTGTGCGCCAAAATGTCGGGTTTTTTTCAGGCGGCAAATTCTCCACATTCAAGCGCCCGCGATACGTGCTCCTATACTCGGATCTAAAGGGTGCCCTAGCCTGGCGGAGCTTAAACGCTAAAAACGATTTGCCGTAATATCTATTTAGCCCGCCTAGTAGTTTTGTGCTCTGTGTTAATTCGAGCAAGGCACTAGATCTAGGCGATGGGTCAAGATTTTTTAAAAAGCTGTTATAGTCAGCCCTAGCGCCAAGATCTAGCTCTAACTTTCCAAGCGCAAAGTTTTTTGAAGCATAAGCGCCAAGCGCAAAAAGATCTGCTGTTACGTTTTCTCTTTGGTAAATTTCGCGCTGGCTAAAATACTGCTCGCCATCGACGCAATCATCGCTAGATCCATTGCAAACAACATTTACCCGCCTTGGATCTTTATAAACAAAAAAGTCGTTCTTTCGCTCGTAATTGCCGCGCACGTAGTCAAAACTCGCGCCAAAATCAAAGTCAGAACGCACATCGATGTTTGCCGTTAGGTTTGTTTGCGTTTTTTCTATGTTGCCCCAAGATCCTTCCCTTGAAAACGACTCGCCCCTAGATGAGCTAGCGCCCCATTGCTTAGAATTGCTTTTAAGCCAATTTTTTAAATAATCGTTTTGCGTTTTGCGTCTGTTGGTGCTAGAAGATACCGCAAGCGCGGACGTCATTTTAAACTCGCCCAAATCGTTTTCATACAAGGCCTTTGCGCCCCACGCACCGCCTATCTGTAAGGTTTTGCCGCCCTTTACATACTCGCCTGCTATGCTTTCTTTTTCATATGGCGCATACGACACACCAAGATCCAAAATAGCCGCATCGCCAATGTAGCTCGCGGTTTTTATGAATAAATTTTGGTTTTGGTTTTTTAAGCTCACAAGTGCGTTTAGGTGTTTTTGCGGCGCCTTGCCTTGGATCTTAGAATACGAAACAATCACGCCGTTATCGTCGTTTATTGGCGCGGATATGTTAAACCCAAACCTGTGTTTTTCAAATTTAGGCTTTGGCGGCAAAACGGGGAATTTGTCTTTGATTAAACGGAACTTCGACATTTCATCGCCCGTGAATGCGTAAGAAATTTTTGCGTTAAATTTCCCGCCCGGGCGTTTTGTCTTAACGTCAATCACGCCGCCGTTAAACGAGCCATATTTAGCCGGCACAAGGCTATCATAAACCTTGATGTGCTCTATCAAATCCGCATCCACAAAGGCTTGGTTTTCATTCCCGGCAACGTCATCTAAAGAGTTTGTGCTAGCTGGATCTAGCAAAGAATTATTGCTTAAGCCATCTAGGACAAAGGAGTTTTGATAGTATTTTGCGCCGTTAATTTCAAATTTGGCGGGCTCGATGGAGTCAAGCTCGCTTTGGCGGGATTTTTGCTGCACGCGGACATTTGGGCTTAGGCGCAAAACGCTTGCAATATCGCCATCGCCCGATGGCATAAGCGCAATCGTCTTTTCGTTTATGGTCTTTTCATTGCGAAGTTTTGATTTTGACGCGCCTGAATTAACCGTTATTTGCGCCAGCTCTTCGCCAAGAAGCCCCGCTGCTGCGCCTAAAACAAGCACAAAAGAATAATTTTTCATACGGCATTATAAACAAACTAGCGTATCAAGCTTAGCCTTGCGCTAAGATCCGCAGGCAGCGCAAAATACATAGCGCTTGTAATGATGGCATCTACGCCCGTTTTTGCATACAAGGCGGCGTTTTCTAAATTTATGCCACCGGCGCAAACAATGGTGGCGTTTTTGCCAGTTTCATTCCTAGCTTTTACAACCGCTTCAACGTCTTGCGGGTTGAATTTATCCAGCTGAATGAGCCCCGCGCCGTGCTCTAAAAGCCCCAGCGCGTCTTGCAAAGAAAGCGCTTCAACGCCTATTTTTTTCTCTGGCATTTTGCGCGCAAAGCCATCAAGCCGCGCATAAAAATCGCCATCGCTTTGGTAAAGGGCGCGGTGTTGCGCAAAAAATAGCACGCTATCGCTCAAATTCAGCCTGTGGATACCGCCACCACCAGCTAAAAGTGCCTTTATGCAAAGCTTTTTGGCAAACGGAAAGGTCTTTCTCGTGCCTAAAAGCGCGCAAAACTCGCTTTCTGTGCGGATCTTTGAAAGCATTTTGTGCGTGTAGCTGGATATGCCGCAAGCGTATTCAAGCAAGATCTGCGTTAGCTTCCACGCCTTGTGAATATTTGCGTAAGCGCCATCATAGGCAAGAATGCAGTCGTTTTGGCGCGCCTGTGCCCCGCTTGGCATTGCGCTAACCGTGCGGCAGTCAAAGTGCTCTGCAATGCGCGCGGCTTCTTGCGTTAGGCTAACCGTGCAAGCGTTTCTTGTAAAGATCTCAAGCCTTGCGCGCTGGCTGGTGGCTTCTTGCAAGGATACGGTTAGGTCGTCAAATGGCAGATCTTCTTCGATGTAGCTTTCTAAAACGCTCATTGGTAAATCAAACATTGCTTTCCTTTGTGTTTGTATAGCCCCGCCGGCCTGCGTGGCTTGGATCTTAAGCGGCAGTTCTTGCCTTGAATTTTACCCGCGTTAGGCTAAGGCTGGGGGGGTAGCAGCCGTTAATGTTTGCAAAGCCCGCACGCCAGCCGCGGCTTAGATCTAGCGCCTAGATCCAAAGCCCCGCAAACACAAACTACGCGCTTTTATTCAAAAAGCCCCTAATGTGTTTGCTATAAAGGATCTTAGTAATGCCCGGCGGCATAAGCCTTGCTGCAAATCTTGCGAGCGGATACAAAAGCTTTAGGCTCGCTCCGTTTAGCTTCAAAATGCCACGCCAATATGTTCGCAATTCATCAACGGCAATGCGGTAATTGCGCCTTTTGTAAAAGCTTTCTGTAACCCTATATGCAAGCAAAACGTCGCTTAGGTTTGCTACCTGCACGCCCGATGAGAGCGCGTCAAACCAAAGCTGTAAATCCTCATTTTTGCCACAGGTTGTGCTGTATCTTTTGCCCCGCTCAAAAAACCTTTTCCTAAAGCAAACGGTTGGGTGCGCAAAAATAGACGCCTTATGGATATAGCCCAGTGCTTCTTGTGTGTTTTTTGGGTAGGTTCTAATCATCTTAGGCGTTCCGTACTCGTCAATTTCTTCTATTGCCCCGCCTAAGATCTCAACGTTTCTGTTTTGTTCCAAAAACTCCACTTGCTTTGCCACTCTGTGCGGTTTGCAAACGTCGTCGCTATCCATTCTGAATATGTATTCTTCATCTTCTAGGGCGTCGATTAGTCTGTTGAGCGTATATGCAAGCCCCATATTCGTTTGATTTTTGACTATCTTATAGAAAAGTTTTGAGTTTGCGCTGATGTAAGAGCTAAGATCTAGTGGCAATTCCCCGTCTATGCCAAGATAAACATTTATAGGTTGCCCCCCCCCGCAGCACTATTTATTACTGAATTTATTGCCTGCGTGAAAAAGTCCAAGCGGTCGCTTTTATACACGCAAATTATGCAAGCTGTTTTTATTGCTTTCATTGTTGTCCTTTGTTTGGCGCTGTTGTGGCTTTTAGTTTTTGTCTTTTAAGGCGGATAAGATGTTTTGCGTTATTTCATCTGCTTCTTGTTTATATACTATTCTGTCATTTGCTATATCGTTTTTGTCTTTAAATAATACGTATTGATACTGTGAGTATTTTGAATATTCCGGTTCTTGGAGTATAGATTTTACGTTAAATGCTGCAAATATCACAAGAAACGCAAACATTACCTGCCCGTTTTTTATGCTTTTGTACTCTCTTAAAAAAATATATATCACGGGAATGTAAAACGGATAAAAATAAAATATCATTCTGTAAAACATATCCAAGCCGGTCGCGGTATAGATCCTGAATAAAAATCCAAGTAGCAAAAGCTTGATATGCACTTGTTCGGCATTGTCGTCTGTCTTTTTTAATAGTGCCGCAAATAACACAAGCTGCACTAGCACAATCAGTAAAAAGCTGTTTTTTAATAGCTGCCTAAATGTTAAGCCCCTGTTTTCAATCAAAAAATAGCTTTCTGATGATATGCTGTTTAGATTTACAAACTTTAGCGCTTCATATAAGGCGCTTGAAAGAATTTCCGGCGCAAATAAAAATATCAGTAATGCAAACAGGGCGGCGTATATTATTTTTATGCTTATTTTGTTAATAAAATATAGGGGTAGCAAGACCAATATGCTTTCGTGAAATAAACTTCCGATGGCAATTGTGATAATGTAAGCTTTTAGATTTTTACTTATTATGTATCTTGTGGCAATGATAAAAAATGCTACAGCTATTGCTTGTCGCAGTAATGAGCTAGCGGCAATATCAAAGAAATTTTCCTTAATAATCACAAAAAAGAAAAATGAAACATACCTGTATTTTATTGGTATGTTTTTTATTAGCGCATTATATGTGACAAGTATTATAAAAATAGACTGTATGGCAAGAAATGCGTTATACGATAACCCCAGTTCATTTGCAAATTTTATTAGATAATCAAAGCCCACCTCAAACTTTTTCATATCGTAATTATCTTGAAATAATTCGTAGTAGTATAGGTAGCTAAAGTAATCTCTTCCTGTGGAATATCTTAGCCCAGCAACAACACAGAGAAACAAAACAGCCGTTTTTTCAAAGATCTTGTTTTGTGTTGGGGTATGTTTTTCCATATAAAACAAAAATGTTGATATGAAAATTATGATGTAAAAATTTAAGTTAGGAATAATACTCACGGCGCTACCACATTAATTATTTTGCTGGATAGATCTTTGTTTGCTTATAAACATACAAAAGTATCCACGCAAGAATTCCAAAATTAACAAACATCATTGCCAGAAGGACATACTCCAAAAAGCCAAAACAAACAGCAAAGAATATCAAAAAGCTTAAAAATCCACCCCAATCCACCTCTTTATATAGCCTTAATAATTTATTATCCGCTTTTTCTTTTTTTTCACCTTCTGCTAGATTGCCTTCCAGTTTTACTAGCCGCAACTTTAAATGCACCAGTCTTGCATACGCCTGCGCCAAAGTAGATAAAACGCCCAGCACAAACCAAACAGTGTTACCGTTTGTGTTCATTAAATAAAACCCAAATGCCACCCACAGCCCGCATACAATCAAATACCCGGCAAAGGCGTCATAAAAGGCGCCCAAAGGATTTTTTATATTGTATTTGTAATAGAGCGTTCTAGCTAAAGATCCGTCGGTGGCATCGAGTGTATCAAATAAAATTATCAGCGCGCTACCTATTGCAGCTGTGAGCATATTGCCACCCGTTGATATTAATACAAAAGCCGCTACCGCAACCGCCATAGATAATACGGAAATTTTGTTGGGTGTTAATTTGAATACGTTAAATAGGGTAGGCACGAGCATATTTGCTGCCGGTCTATACAAATACCTATCCGCTATCGTTAAAGTTTTTAACTTTTTTTCATCAACTCCGTATTTTTTAACATCACTGTATGTTACTTTCATATTTTTTTCTCTTTAATAAATCGTATGCAAACACTATTAAAAACACTATCACCCACGCAAAAATAAACTTGCCAAACACGCCAACCAAAGGCCCCCTTGGCATCCAAAAAATAGCTTGCACGAGTATGGACGCCAAGAAGATCCCATACATTTTATACACAAGCCTTTTGTAAATATACACAATAGATAAGCCAAGCAAAATGCTTAGCATACTAAGCGGTATTATTCCACCGAGGCTGTAAAGTTCTATTATGTAGGATGATCCGGTCCCCCCCCCCGCTAGATAACTTTCTGGGTTTAAGAAAAACTCAAGTTTGTCAGAGATCGAATGGACGAAGTCGGCTTCCTCGGCGGATCTTGGCGCCTCCTGACCCGTAAAAAATAAAAATTTGCTTACAAACGGGGACGCAACATAACGTATTCCATCGGTTACGGAAGAAATAAACATATTTTCAAATTCCACAATGTAACCTATAACCAGCAAGCTAACGCCTTGGCTGTAAAAAAAGCTCGCAAAAGATGTGAATATCGTATTTTCCGCTCCCACATTGCTTTTAAGCGCCAAAGTTATATTTGAAAAAAACACAATGCCAAGCATCAGCAACGCTACATATTTGATTTTCACATTCCAATCATACAAAAACGCTAACAGCCATAAGGTTGCAAGCAGCAAGAGCATAAACTCCGCTCTCATCCCAGTCAGCGCATATGTGAAATATATCAATATGAAAGCAAAAGATAATGAATATGCAACTTTTTTGCTTGGCTTGTTTGCCAAAATAATGAAAAACGCTAGGTATAGAAAGTCATCAAGGATTCTAACCCAAAGCGGTAATATGTGATTTCCATCGTATATCGCAAAATAACCGTATTGGCTAAGCACGTTGTAATAAAAATAAACCTTATAAGCATAGGCAATGAGCCCAGCGACAAGAAAGACGTATATTAGTTTTGAGCCAAACACCTTGGAATATTTTATTTTTTCTTTGTCTGGATTGTTTCTAAAAATCGCATAGCCCGTGAAAAAGCCTATGTGTAAAGATATGAGGGCAAACAGCAATATAAATTTTACCTTTAGCATTGTTGTATTTGCAAAGGTGTGATCTTTTAGCCATTGAGCTTCGCCGTAGGCTGGATAGATCTCTGGAAAAAAAAGATTTAAAAAAATACGTGAAAGTAAAAATAGCACTATCGTGCCTATGAAGATAATTTCTATGCTAAACCAATTTTTTGTAATTTTGTAGCAAGTAAGAACCATCCACACAGTAAAAACAAATAACTGCGCTTGAAGTAAGCCAAAGTAAAAATCATCGCTTAGCAAAAACACGGTGTATTCAATGCCAGCAAAGAGCAAGGCAACAAGATCTATGAGCAAGGTCAGCTTGATATTATTCAAGAACTTTGTCCCAATTTTTTGCAAGGTGCTCAATGCTGAAATTTTTTGCAAATTCGTATCCGCCAAGCGCCTTTTTTTCTCGTAAGACGTCGTTTGAAATTAGCTTGAGTAGCTTTTGTGAAAGCTCGTCTGAGCCCCCGATCTCAAACAATTCGCCCCTGTTTTCTTCAATCAGGTAAAGCCCACCGCACGTTTTGGACGAAACCACGCAAGTCTTACACGCAAATCCCTCTAATATAACCATACCGAGTCCTTCAAATTTTGATGGTATTGTGAATAACTTTGCGCGCTCGAAAAAAATTTTCGGGCTGCTCGTCCCCGGCAAAAACTCGATGTTTTTGATGTCAAGATCTTGTGCTAGTTTGATGAAGCTTTCTTTGTCTTCGCCCTCGCCGACGACTTGAAGTTTCCAGCCGGGCACGCTATTTTTGATTTTATTCCAAGCGTGGATCAAAGTATCCACGCCCTTATCCTTAGTAACTCTCCCTAAAGAAAGAACGATGTTTTCTTTTTGCGCAAGATCTATGCTTGAGAGCTCAAAGGTCAAAGGGTTTGCTATGAAAAATAATTTTTCTTTTTTGATCTGCGGCGGGTAATTTGGCTCGTTGTCGTATAAGGACACGACCTTGTCAAAGGCGCTAAAGATCATATATAGCCTGTGTTTTGTGCCAATTCTGTTTAAAAAATAGTCTCTAAAATCCGTTGTGCCACCGTGCTGAACGTAGATTAGGTTGGTGTTTTTGAATAGCCCTAAGGATCTTAAGATCCACACGGGCTCTATGTAAAGCGATTTGTTGAATATGATATTTGCGTTTTGCCTTTCTTTTAGGAAGCCATACATCTTAAAAGTGTTGTAAAAAAGGTCTAGGATTTTGAAAATTTTGTATTTGAATTTAAAGCCTACGATTGTGAATTTTACCCTCTCGTCAAGTTCAAAATAAGGTTTGCCTTTTATGACGGATACGTTTTCTACGTCGTAGCCGCGTTTTGCAAAGTAGTTGCTCCAGTTTGTTATGACTCTTACCACGCCACCCATTGAAACTAACGACTGTGTTACAAAAACTATTTTTTGCATCGCGCTTCCAGGCATTCGTTTAAAAAATCCATAACCTTTTCCATACTATCAGATCTTACTTCGTTAAAAAAATCGTTTAGCTGTTTTCTTTTGTCTTGGTAGTAGGTGGCGTCGCTTAAAAGTTTTAGCAGCTCGTCTTGGAAATTTTGCAGGCTAGAAACCTCAGGGCCTGGGTTTATGTCTTTAAAGTCAAAATTCAAGCCTTGCTTTTGTATGTATTCTTGCAAGTCATACGGCAAGAGTAAGATTGGTTTTTGCAGGATTAAAAAATCGACGATAATTCCCGAGTAGTCCGAGATCATAAGATCAAATACATTCAAAATATCGTTTATGTTTGGCACGATGCTATTATCTAAGATCTTGACGTGTGAGCTTTGCGCTAGATCTATCGCCTCTAGCGAATGGGGTCTTACAAAAAATACGATGTTGTTTTGTTTTAGGAAGTCGTTAAAAGCACCTGGTGCAAAGTTTTCAAATGGAAAATATTTGACTGTTTCTTTGAAGCTGTTTCCGTATCGTGATTTTCTCCACGTTGGTGCATATAGCACGTATTTTGCCGACGGATCAACATCTTTAAAGATCTTTGATAGCTGTATTTTTGCTACTGGTTTGCTTAAAAAGTCGTTTCTTGGCTGACCCAGAACTTTTATTTTTTCCTTTGGCAGCATAAAGCTTTGCGCCATAATGTCAATGAGCTTTTTTGAGGTTGTCAGGTAGGCTGTTACAAAAAATGAAAACACCTTAAGCTGGATAAACATTCTTAGCCAATTTAGCCCAATGTAGCCGTTTATGCCTATTTTCTTAAGCGGAATGCCGTGCCAAAAATTTATGATGATCTTGTTTCTCATATAAAAAATATTTTTTGTAGGCATACCAGCGTCAAGAAACCATACGTCGGCGTCTTTTAAGAACTTTTTTCCTTGACTTGTTTTTAGGCTTATGAATTTATCGCCGTATATTTGCGTTAGATCTTTTCTTTTTGCGTCATTGTTGATTACATATTTTATTTCAAAACGTGGGTTATCTTTTAAAAACTCAAACATATATTTTGTGTTGTAGGCAAAATCCATTTTGTTTGAGCTAAATAATATTTTTATTGGCATTAATTTCCTATTTTTTTAGCTTTTTTATTAGCTCTTTGATATTTTTAATAAGATTTTTGCACGAATAGTCCGTTTTGATTGCGTCCATAAGTATGTATTGATCGTTTTCTGCAAAAGTGTGGCAGGCAAGGAAGCCCACGCGACCTTCACCGTGGGGGGGGGAACGCTATTTATTAATGTTTCTTTATAGCTTTGCGTTGATAGCTCTTCTATTTTAAATTGATACATTTTTGCGCCGTAGTCTATGCTGCAATCCTGCGCAAATCTATAATGCTCGCCGTTTTTTTCTATTATTTTTCCAGCCATTCGTGAATATTTGCTGCTTGATTTGATTGGATTTTGCGGGTGGGGCTTGAAATCCCCATTTAAAAGATCTGCGCTATAAAATATCGACAAATCCTCATTGTGAGTTTTGCCGGCGTGCTTGATGTTTGTAAATAAATAAACCAAGCCATCTTTGAATAGTATGGTCGTATCCACCGCGTCTATATTATTTATAAGCGTTTTTACCTTTTGGGGGTTATCCGGAAAGCTTGTTAATTTGTATAGATCTATGCAAGAGTTTGAGTGAGTTTCTGGGATCATATACCATTCATTTTGGTATTTAAACACAAAAGGATACGAAAGATGATACGGCTGTTCTAGTATTTTTCTAACATTAAGCAAACGGTTGGCGTTTGCGTCTAGCTCGCCGACACACAAATAGCCTTTTCTGTTTGGCTCTATGACAAATTCTTCAAAAAACACATACGTTTTGCCGTGCTCTTGCACCATAAAGCAATCGGCGCGCGCTAAATTTAGCGGCTGCTCTATCTCCGTAAAAACGCCGCTTGATTTGTTTTTGTATATTAAGATCCACCTATGCTGGGAGATTATATACCTGATGACTTTTAGTAAAAAATTCATTTTATTTTGTAAAAAATAAATAAATGTGTTTGTTTTTGCATTCATATCTGTTTGTATTTAGAGGCTCAAAAATATGCTTTTGAAATATTTGCCCCCCCCCCCGCTGCTATTAATTTATTTTTTTCTATTTCAAACGGCAAAAATTCCTTGACGTCATCAAAGCCAAAAACAAAAAGCCCGTTTTTTCTTAAGATCTTGTGCGTTGCCAAAAAGGCTTTGTTTATATCGCCTTCGGCATCAAAACCCCTACCAAAAACACCGTTGCATATAACGCAATCGACGTCGTTTTCTTTAAAATACTTATCTATATTTACAAAAGAATCCACAATGTTTAGCTTGCAACCAAACCTTGCGCGCTCTTTTGAGTATTCCAAAGTGTAAAACTCTTTTTTGTTAAAGATCTTGCAATAGCCCTTTGTATACCAGTTTGTCCCTATAAAAACTATTTTTTGAAATACATTTTGCTTAGCTAAATACGTAAAAATCGTTTTTTCTAAAATGTCTCTATCTTCGGTTCTTTGCCTAAGATCTACGCCTAACAAAACAAGCGTCTCGCGTATTTTATTTGCAATAAAACTAGAATACGGAAGCTTTTTTAAAAGGTTTCTCACAAGCTCGCGCAAAGCAAATCCTTATCACTCGTAAAGTAGGCGGGAATTATATTACGTGCAATCTTAATCTGCCTTTCGCTGTGGCTTAGTCTTTTATATTGCTGTAAATGTATGTTGTCTCCCACGCATTTATGCCGACTATCTTATTTACTAGAAATAGTTGCCCCCCCCCCGCGGCTGTGTATTTATCTATTGTGGCGCTGCAAGTTGGGTTTCTGTAAATGAGTGTTTTTCTTTCTTTTGATGCCGCAAATATCGGCGCTAGTTTATTCATAAGCTGCTCCATTACTTCACAAGAAAACGGATTGTATAAATAAAACATCGTGTAGTTTTCATAGCCTGAAAATTCAAGCGCGTTGCCGGTGTGGATTGTGATGTTGCGTTTTTTTAATTTTGCAAAATTATCTCTTGCTGTTTGTGCTATTAGATCTGATAGCTCTATGCCGTCTATTTTAGAAAAGCTAAAGCTTGAAAGCAAATTAATAGCCCTGCCTTTTCCGCAACCTATGTCTATTATTTTGTCTTTTGTGCTTACGTTTAGCGTTTTGAAAATATCCAAGAGATCTTTGCCAGATGCACTAGATCTGTAATACTTTTGCTCTTGTATGCCAACGGTGCTTAGATCCACGGGGCGCATAAAATCCACACCCCTTATTTTATCCGCCAAAAGCGCTACCTTAAATTGCAAAAAATTCTTGAGCCTGTGAAAAAAACGTTTCATTTTGTTACCTTTTGATGAGATTGTTGAGCAGAACGGCTGCCTTTCCTTTTAGGGAAACGCCGACGTTGCCGGTGAATTCTACGGCAATTGTCTTGCAAAAACCGGTTTTGAAGTTGTTGATGTTGATTTTAGAAGGGTCTTTAGTGTTATGCGCAACCCCCCCCCAGTCGTAAATTTTCTTACCCATTCTTTTAAACAGCTTGATGTCGTGCCAATGCAAGCCCCTGTTGCTCCTGCCGACAAGGCTATTTTCGATATCTTCGCGCATTCTGTAAGAAACGCCGTATTTGTATCTTGCGCGTTCTTCATCGACCAAATACAAGTGCCCAGCCAAAACGTTGCCGTCTTTTTTGACGTAAGTTATCACGATGTTTTGCTGAAAATCTTTTGATGAGTTTAAATTAAAACTCGCGTTTGTTGCGTTGTTTTTTTGATCCATAAAGTCTTTGTGTTCTTTGACAAAACTTTCAAGTTCTGCTGCGCTGGGCTTGTCGCTGACGATGTATTCAACCAAATCCCTCTCTACATTTCTTCCCACCTCGTATTTCGTATTTTTGCCAAACCCAGAATATATCGCGTCTTCGTCTTGCGTTAGATCCGTAACGGGCGTGTGGAATTCGTCGAGCTTGTTTTGGTAGTTTTCACCCACCTGATAGAGCTTTAAAAGATCCGTGCCGCTTAGATCCGTTTCTTTTAAATGCTGCGTTATGTTTTTTAGGAAATGGACTTCAAGCACATTCATTCCCCGCCATTTGTATCTTCTTTCTAACATTTTTTACTCCAAAGTATGTTTTTTGCCGCATATGTTCTTGTGGCGGCTTCTGCTACGAAATAAATAAAATACATATAAACAAAGCTCTCAAGGCTTGCCTTGCTAGAAAGCGCAAAGACGGCAAAATATGCCAGTAAGGCGAATATTGCCCCGTATAAATACCATTGCGCCTTATTAAACACGAGCAAAATGTCATCTGCCATAAAGTGCGCAATAAATCCAAATGGGATAATAAACACGAGAATATTCATAGCGGCTATTATATTGTGATCTGCCTTACCGTAAAAGAGTAAGGATATGCGCTCGGTGTTTGGCAAAAATGCCGCGATGATGGCAAAAGCCACAGCAAGCCCAAGCCACAAAACCTTTTTTGATAGCCAGACCTTTTTTGTTTTTGCCATATAGGGGTAAAACACTTGCACTAGCATATTAAATGGGGTTAAAAAGATATTTACTATTTTAACGGCTAGGTCAAAATACGCAACGGCTGAGAAGCCTAAGTATTTTTCTATAAAAATAGCTGTTAGGTTATCTCTAAGGCTTGTGCCTACGCCGGATGTAAAAACTAAAACGCTTTCTTTTACTATGGCGGCAAGATCTTTAATGCCAACACGCACAAGGGCTATTTTGTGTTTAAAGATCATATAGTGCGCGGCAAAAAAAGCAGCGGCGGATCCTGCGATGTAAAAAAATACGACGCTTATGTAGTTTGAGCCTTCGTGTATGAGTGTTATGGATAGGAGCGTGAAAATTATTTTGCCAGTTACTAGGAGTATTGACGCGATTTTGAAATTTTCTATGCCTTGGAAATACCAAGTGGGGAGCATACTTTCAAAAAATACGTATATCAAAAAAAACATAAACAGCGTTACGTTTGCGTGAATATTTGTAACTAAATGCTGCAAAAGCGCAAAGGCTAGCAAGCTTAATGCGAATATGCATATTTTGAGATAGGTGATTTTAGACAAGATCTTGGAGAGCTCTAGCGTGCTGCTTCTGTGCTGTGACGCGAGTTTTATGCCGATTGTGTCAAAGCCAAACCTTATAGCCACGATGAATAGCTGAGAAATGGAAAACGCCCACATAATAAGACCGTATTTTTCATCGCCTAGCATTTTAAAAAGATACGGGAAAATTACCAAAGGTAGGATTATCGTTAGCGCCTTAAGAATGGTTAAATACGAAAGGTTGTGAATTATCGTCTTGTATCTAAGGTAAATTTCTTTTATTTTCAACTTATGCTTACCAGGCTGTTCGTTGCCCTTTCGTTATTAAGGACGGAAGCTTTTATGCTCTCCCATTCTTGCTCGCTTATGTTGTAGTCGCCAAAGTTTGTGGAAACGCCTATTTCGTCGAACATCTTTCGTAGTGGCGCCGATGAGAGCGTGCCAAAGATCTCTTGCATTGCCCTGTCTATGAAGTCGTATTTTCCTATGATGTTATCTAGGAGCATTGGTAGGGTGAAGCTGCACGCTATGCCGTGGCTTATGCCTTTGTATGCGGTGATGTAATAGCTCATTGCGTGCGCCATTGCCGTTTGCGTGTTTGAAAATGCAAGCGCTGAATACATACAAGCCTTTAGCATTTTTGTTCTGTGGCTTATGTTGGTTAGATCTTGCACCAAAAGCGGCAGGTATTTTAAGATGATTTTTGCGGCTTTAACGGCGTAGTTTATCGTTAGCTCATTCGCGTTTTTATTCCAAATGGATTCTAGCGAGTGCGAAAGGGCGTCAAGACCGGTTTGGATTGTTATGTCTTTTGGCGCTGTGAGCGTAAGGCTAGGATCATAAACGGCAATCTCGCTAAAAAGCTCTGGCAAATGCAAGGAGTATTTTTTCTTGCTTTGCATATCCCAGATCGTCGCCCACGGGGTTATTTCGCTACCGGTTCCAGCTGTTGTTGGAATTGATATTATCGGGATATGCATATAGTCCTTTTTTTCAATCTGTTTTTTTACTATTCCGCTGACGAAGGCGGCTTCTTTTTTGTGATTATAGATCGAAAAAAATTTAGCCGCGTCTAGGACGCTCCCACCGCCTACGGCTAGAATTAATTCAAAGTCTATTTTGTGTATTTCGTTATAGATGCGCTCAAGATCTACAAACTCCGGGTGTGATTTTATATTTGAAAAAATGCCGACTATATTTGCGCCGCATAGGGCTTGGATCCTATCCGCAACGCCCATTGATACAAAGCCCTTTGATGTGATAAGGACAGTTTTTCTTGAGTTTATGTGCTGATTTATTTCAAGCAGGGCTTGCTCTTTGAAAAATATTTTCGTCGGCATATGGTATTTAAACGGTGTGTCTTTAAAAATCATACTTGATCCTAGGGATTAGATCTAAGATATTTTTTAGCGGATATTTTTCTTCTACTTCGTGCGCGCTGTTTTCTAAAACGGCTTTTGCGACGCTCTCCATTCCTGGATACGTTGCCCTTAGCATATGATCCGCGTAAATGACGATGTTTACGCCTAGATCTTGTAGCCTTGATAGCGTTTGGCTATTGCAAGAAGGCGCTACTACCGCTAGTGCACAGTTTTGATTTGTTTTTCTAAAAGCCCCGCAAAATGCTAGCGTGTCTTGCTCGTTTGCTTCTAACATAATGGCGTCAGCACCAGCTTGAATGTATTTTGCGGCTATGTCTATTGCCTTTGGCGTGCCGTTTGCCAAAAGAAAATTTTGCAGTTTTGCAAAGATCATAAACTCGTGTGAAGTTTGAGCCCTTTTGCCTATTTGTATTTTTTTGCAAAAGTCGTCGATGGAAGAATCATCCGCTTGCTCTTTAGCAAAAGCGGCTTGCGTTACGGCGGCGCTTATTCCCAGCCGCTCTATGGTTTTTATATTAAACGCAAAGTATTCTAGGCTGTTGCCCCCCCCCCCGCCCATATCAAAGATCATAGGCTTTGTGGTTACTTCAAAGATATCATTTACTATTGCAAGCCTACTGTCTATATCTATGCTGCCTGAATATGGCTTGCCTTTTGAGGCTAGATCTGTTATGGGGTTACTAAACGTGCCGTCAAACGCAATATTTTCTTTGCTTGCGATTGTTTCTACCATTAGCCCGCTTATAGCGTTGTGCGCTTCCATAATCCGTAAAAGCGGCTTTGCATTAATTAAGCGCCTAAGTCTTGCGCGCCGTATGTCCGGCGAAAGCCCTATGTCTTTTAAAAGCATATTCAATTTTGTAGATGATATGCCGGCTGTGTATTCAGGCTCAATGAGCTTGCCGCCCCACTGTGAGAGAGTATCTATTACCTGCTGCCTTGTTTTTGCTTGCACGCCTTCTTTCCAATCGTTGCCGTGCACGACGAAATCCGGCTTTATTTTTTCAAGGTTTGGTCTGTAATCCAGTGTTTCTTGCGGTATAACGTTTTTTACGTATTTGATATTTTCTATAACAGCCTTTCTTTGCTCGTAAGACATATAAGGAATTCTTTTGTAGCTTGCTATTGCTTTATCAGTTAAAAGCCCAACCGTAACATCTCCATACTCTGCGGCGGTTTTTAGTATATTCATATGCCCCGGATGGACTAGATCCGCGCTCATACCCACATAAACTTTTCGTATCATCTGTGATCTTTTGAGTTAAAATAAAAACGCCGCCATTTTAGGATAAAAAAGCTAAATGCCACGAGGCTTGGCTAGTTGTTCTTAAGCAAAATAACGCCGTCGATTGAATACGTGGCGATTTTTTCTATCTGGCTGCTTAGGGCGCTGCTTCTGCCCGCATCTTGCGGTAAGTTGCTCTCCGTAATAATCGCAATGACCTTAATATCTAGCAAATACTCCTGCGCCAGACGCTGCAAAGTAGGCGCTAGATCTTGGCTGCAAAGCGCAAAGCCAACCTTCGTTTTTGCCAAAAATAAAAAATCCCGCACGCTATCCACAATCACTCCAAGCGTTTGCGCGTCTTGGTAGCGCGGCAAATCCGCTTCCCTAAACTCCAAAACGGGAAAAATCGTATCGTCCGCGCTAATTGCGGGCTCGGCTTGTGCGTAAGATCCAAACACCTGCGGCTTGCTAAAATCATCAATTACGTCGTTTATATTTATAAAAATCATAGGCCCTCCAAACATTTACGGCAATAGAGTTTGCCGCCTTTTTGCACCGTCTCTGCGGGCTCAAAATACACCCCGCACGAGTGGCATTCCACCAGCTCCTGCGCCGCTTTTTGTCTTAGATCTTGCGCTAGATCTTGCCCCCCGTTTTGCTCCGCCTTTTTGCGCGCCTTAGTTTTTGGCAGACCCCTAAGCGCTAAATACAGCACGTAAAGCAAGGCTAAAATCAAAACAAATCTAATCACAGTAAGCCTTTGCGTCTATTAGCACATAGCTTGAATGCCCGTGGCGAATTACACTAGCACCGGCAAATTCACGCGCACCGCTAGCCGTGTTTGCGCCCTTATACAGCAAGATCTTGGTGCCGGCTTTAAAAAACGGTTTAGCTAGCGCTAAGATCTCATCTATGCCACCAAAGGCTTTGGAGCACACAAGATCTACGCCCGTGCGCTGCATTTCTTGTATCCTGTGCGGCACAACGCGGACGTTTTTTAGCTCAAGCCTTGCCGCGGCATAATTTAAAAACGCCGCCTTTTTTGAGTTTGGCTCCACCAGATAAAACACCGTCGCTTCCTTTAGGCACGCCAAAACAAGGCCAGGAAAACCAGCGCCGCTGCCAAGATCTAAGCAAGTGGCAAAATCGCCCAAAAATTCAAGCGGGTAGGCGCAATCTTGCACGATGTCCGCAAAGCCCGCGCGCGTTTTAACGCCGCTAATGTTATGCACGCGCGAGTATTCAAAAAATATGCTCTCAAAAAGCCTTAGCTTGGCGTTCAAAGCAAATGCCCGCTTTTTTCTTTTTTGACCCTTAGGTAGTGCTCGTTGAATTTGTTTGGCTTGATGATTAACGGCACGCGCTCTAAAATCTCCGCGCCCTTTAGGCTTTCTATCTTTTTAGGGTTGTTAGTTAGGAGCCGCAAGCGCTTGATGCCAAGATCTTTCAAGATAAACTCGGCAATTTCATAGCTGCGCTCATCGTCGGCAAAGCCTAGCTGATGATTTGCTTCAACGGTGTCAAGCCCGCCGTCTTGCAAGGCGTAGGCGTTAATTTTATTTAGTAGCCCTATGTTTCTGCCCTCTTGGCGCAAATACAAAAGCGCCCCGCCTTGAGCGCTCTGGCTGATTAGCTTTAAGGCAAGATCTAGCTGCTCCCCGCAATCGCATTTAAGGCTGCCGATTGTATCGCCCGTAACGCATTCAGAATGCACCCTAACAAGCGGCTCGGATCCAAGCGTTTGCGTGTATAGCGCAAAATGTTCTTTGTGGTTTTCTTTATAAACGCGGATTTTAAAGGTTGCGTATTTTGTTGGCAAAAAGGCTTCGTTTGATTGTTGTATTTCCATCGCCGGCATTTTACAAGCTTTTTGTTAAAATCGCCCGATATTTTTGCAAGGATCTATTATGTTTAAAAGGTTTAGGCGCCTAAGAGCCAAAGAGCCAATGCGTCAAATGCTACAAGAATTTAGCGTCGCTAGGCAAGATCTCATCTACCCGCTTTTCATCACAGAAGGTAGCGGCGTAAAGCGCGAGATAGCTTCAATGCCCGGCGTGTATCAGTTCAGCATAGACGCTTGCCTAGAAGAGCTGCAAGAAGTTACGGATCTAGGCATAAAGGCGGTTATTTTGTTTGGCATTCCAAGCTTAAAAG
>CAUTXO010000019.1:0-26976 GCA_963542625.1 uncultured Helicobacteraceae bacterium
AATGGAGTCGATGACTAAAAAGTCGTATTTGTGCTCGGCAAACTCGGCCTGAATGTTTTCTAGGTTGATTTCTGAGAGAAGGTAAAGATCTTTGGCGTTGGCGCCCACTCTATCGGCGCGGAGTTTGATTTGCCCCAAGGATTCTTCTGCGCTAACGTAAAGCACCGCAAAGCCGCTTTTTGCAAAGTTTGCGCTGATCTTTATAAGAAGCGTGGATTTTCCCACGCCCGGGCTGCCGCCAATTAAAACAAGGCTGCCCTCCACCGCGCCGCCGCCTAGCACGCGGTCAAATTCATCTTCACCGCTGCTAATTCTTTGCACTTCGTCATAAACGACGTCTTCTATGCAAATGGCTTTTGCTCTTTCAGCGCCCGCGCCCGCCACGCTGCCACCGCGCGCGTTTTTGCTTGGCGGTTTTGTTTCTACAAAGCTATCCCACGTCCCACAACTAGGGCATTTGCCAAGCCACTTGGCGTTTTGAAACCCACACGATTGGCATTCAAAAACCTTAGCTGTCTTGCCCATAGATTGCGCTAACAAAGCCCTCGACGAAGTCTTTTGCGTTGAAGCTCACAAGATCTAGCACCCCCTCGCCAAGCCCGGTGAAGAGTATCGGCAGCCCAAGATCTCTAACAATGCTAAAGATAGCGCCCGCCCTTGACGTGCCGTCTAGTTTCGTTACGATTATCCCGTCTAGCTGCAGGTGCTGGTTGAAAACGCGCGCTTGGTTTAGCGCCATCGTGCCCTGCGTGGCGTCTATGATGAGATATTTATTGATGATTAAATTTTCATCTGCCTTTTTCACAACGCGGACGATTTTGTCAAGCTCGTTTAGCAGGTTTTGGTTGTTTTCTAGTCTCCCTGCTGTATCGATAAGGATCTTATCCAGCCCGCGTGCCTTTGCGCTTAGCACCGCGTCGTAACAAAGCCCCGAGCTATCCGCGCCTGTTTTGCCTTTTATAATATCTACGCCGATGTTTTTCGCCCAAAGATCTAGCTGCTCCACCGCCGCGGCTCTAAAGGTATCCGCCGCGACAAGAAGCGGTTTTTTGCCCCTTACCTTATAAAGATTTGCAAGTTTGGCAACCGTCGTTGTTTTGCCCGCGCCATTAACGCCGATGATTAAATCAAGGCTAAAGTCATCTTGCAGCGCGGGTTTTAGATCCGGCAACCTGTAAATGAGCTCATTATAAAGCCGCCCGCTAGGGACTTTTTTAGGAAGATCTTTTAAGATCTCTTCTACAAGATCATAATAAACGTCGCTTTCTATCAGCGCTTCTTCTATAAGATCTCTAGCAATCTCGGGCGCGCCTTGCGGGATTATCCGCCTAAGCCCCTGCGCGGTTTTTTGTAGGCTTTTTGTGAAAAAATTCAGATTAGCGCCTTAATCTCGGACTCCAAGATCTCAAACGGCAAAAGCCCTAGAAAATTCTTGTGAAATTTGCCCGTTTTATCAAAGATGAAAATCGCTGGAATACCACGCACGCCGCCCATCGCTTCGGCTAGTTTAAAAACTTCATCGCCGTAAAAAATAGGGTAGTTCATCGAGTGATACGTGGCAAATTCTTGCAAGGTTTGCCTGTCTTTGCGCTCGGCTGTTAGCCCTATGACTTGGATCTGGTCCTTGTATTTTTCTTGCAATTTAATAAGATGCGGGATCTCTGCTTTGCAAGACGGGCAATATGTAGCCCAATACACCGCCACGATAGGCTTTGCAACGCCTACTATCGTAAGATCTTTAATCCTACTTTCACCGCCGGATCTTGCCATAACGGTATTGCCTTCTATATCTTTTAGTGCAAGATCCACCATCTCTGCTTTTGCTGGTTTGTTGTCCGAACAGCTGGTAAAAACCGCCGCGGCAAGGAAAAGTGCTAGGAATATTTTCTTCATATTATCTCCTAAAAACTGGAAGTATAGTAAAGCGCCACTTAAGGCATTAGTTAGTTTTGGCTAGAATGCGCGTAAGTTTTTTAAAAGGCAAATCTTGAGAACTCATTATTGTGGTGATTTGACGCAGGCGCAGCAGGGGCAAGAAGTTACCGTTGCTGGGTGGGCGAATTCTTATAGAGATCACGGCGGGATTGTTTTTATCGATATCCGCGATAAAACGGGGCTGCTTCAGCTAGTTTGCGATCCAGCGCACAGCGCCGCAGCGCACGAGCTAGCGCTAGGCGTGCGGAATGAATATGTGCTAATCGCGCGCGGTAAAATTAGGGCGCGGGGCGCGGGGCTTGAAAACCCAAAGCTTGCAACGGGAAAAATCGAGCTCTTAGTAGATAGCTTGACGCTTGAAAACAAAAGCCTTACGCCGCCGTTTGAAATCGGCGATGACAAGGTTGGCGAGGACATCAAGCTAAAATACCGCTTCATTGATCTTAGAAACCCAAAGCTATTCAACATCTTTTTGCTTAGATCTAAAGTAACAAAGGCGCTTAGAGACTCCCTTTCCGCGCAGGGGTTTTTGGAAGTGGAGACGCCGATTTTAACAAAGCCAACACCCGAGGGCGCGCGCGATTATCTTGTGCCAAGCAGGCTTTATGGCGGAGAGTTTTACGCGCTTCCGCAATCGCCGCAGCTTTTTAAGCAGATCTTGATGGTTGGCGGCTTTGACCGCTACTTCCAAGTGGCGCGCTGCTTCCGCGACGAAGATCTTCGCGCCGATAGGCAGCCTGAATTTACGCAGGTGGATATTGAAATGAGCTTTGCGGGGCAAGAAGAAGTCATCGCCGTTGCCGAGCGCGCCATTAAAGACGCCTTTGCCGTTACGGGCGTGAATGTGAGCCTGCCAATTAAACGTATGACTTACCAAAAGGCGATGGAGACTTACGGCAGCGACAAGCCAGATTTGCGCTTTGGCTTAGATCTTGTTGATGTGGCGGCTGAGTTTGCAAACTCTACTAACGAGATCTTTGCGCGCATTGCCGCAGATCCAAAGGCCAACAGAATAAAGGCTATGAACGTAAAAGGCGGCGACGAAAAGCTCTCACGCAAAAAAATCAAAGAGCTAGAAGAATTTGTGATGAAGTTTAAGGCCAAAGGGCTTGCCTACCTTCAAAAAAACGACGACGGCTTAAAAGGCCCACTCGTGAAGTTTTTAGAGCCCGCCGCGCTTGCGTCCTTAGAGCAAAAGCTTAATATAGAAAAGGGCGATATTGTGTTTTTTGGCGCGGGCGAAAAGCAAACCGTGCTAGATTATATGGGGCGGCTAAGATCTAAGCTTGGTGCGGATCTTGGGCTCATCGACGAAAACGCCTATGAGTTTGTTTGGGTGGTCGATTTTCCGATGTTTGAAGAAAGCGATGGCAAAATTTCCGCCGCGCACCACCCCTTTACAATGCCGCGCGATATAAACGCAAAGCCGCTTGAAATGCAGTCGGTGGCGTATGATATTGTGCTAAATGGCTACGAAATGGGCGGCGGGAGCGTGAGAATTCACAAAGAAGAAATCCAGCAAAAGGTGTTTGAGCTGCTTGGCATTAGTAAGAGTGAGCAAGAAGAGAAGTTCGGCTTTTTGCTCGGCGCGCTGAAATTTGGCGCACCGCCGCACGCGGGGATTGCCTTTGGGCTTGATAGAATGATTATGCTAATGGCAAAAACAAACAACATTCGCGATGTAATCGCCTTTCCTAAAACGCAAAAAGCGCAGTGCCTAATGACGGGCGCGCCGTCTCTTGCGCCGCAGGATCAGCTTAGAGATCTAAGCATAAAAATTAATAAGGCATAAAATGAAAAATCTATTTTTAGTTATCGGAGCACCAGGCAGCGGCAAAACAACCGACGCGTCTTTAATTGCCAAGGCAGATCCTAGCATTACGCATTATTCAACGGGCGACTTGCTTCGTGCAGAAATTGCCAGCGGGTCAGATCTAGGCCGCACGATAGAAAGCTTTACAAGCAAAGGCAATTTAGTCCCGCTTGAAGTGGTGATAAAAACGATCGTCGATGCCATCAAAGCTTGCGCGAACAACACCGTCATCATCGACGGCTACCCGCGCAGCCTAGAGCAAATGGAGGCGCTTGATGCCTTTTTGCGTAATGAGCCGCAGGTGCGCTTAGTTAGCGTTATGGAAGTGCAAGTAAGCGAAGAAACGGCAAGATCTAGGGTGCTTGGGCGCGCGCGCGGGGCTGATGACAACGCGGAAGTTTTCAAAAACCGTATGCAGGTTTTCACAGCGCCACTAAAGCAAATCCAAGATTTTTACACGCGCGCGGGTGTGCTAAAGCAAATAGACGGTCACCAAAGTATTGAAGCGATCGTCGCGCAAATGCAAGAGCACATCAAAGCTTGCCTAAACGGCTAACGCGGGCAAAAATGGCAAGCGGCGGAGTGGTTAGGGCAGGCGCAAACAAGGGCGCAAATGGTAGCGCTAGGGCAAACACAAGCGCGCGCGGTGCTGTGGCAAAGGGCGCTATTCTAAATGTTGGCGTAAAAAGCGCCCTAGATCTTAGGCGCGCCCTTGCTAGCCTAGCAGATGAAAGCTACAAGATCTTTACCGAGCGCCTTGTCAAAACAGAACCCGTCTTAGGCGTGCGAGTGCCGCTTTTGCGTAAATTTGCCGCGCAAAATGCGCCAGATCTCATCAAGTTATTCGAGAGCGGTTTTGCGCCCGCGGCGCTAGAAGAGAGCGTTTGCATAGGGCTTAGCATTGGCGCTCTTGGGGCGCACGAGAGCCAAAAAATAGCGCTTACAAAAGCCCTGACGCCGCATTTTAGATCTTGGGCTAGCGTGGATCTTTGCGCGCTAAAACTCAAAAAAGACAAGGATCTTTGGCTTTCGTTCGTGAAAACTTACGAGCGCGCAAGCGATGAATTTGGCGCGCGCTACTTTTACGTGATGCTACTCAAAAATTTTTTGCAAGAGCAAAATTTGGACTACATCTTTGGCGCGCTTGCCGCTTGCAGATCTAACGCGTATTACGCAAAAATGGCAGTTGCGTGGGCGATTTGCGAGAGTTTTGTAGCCTTTGCGCCAGAAACGCGGGCATTTTTAAAGCGCGCAAAATTAGACGCCGCCACACGCAAAATGGCGATGGCAAAGATCCGCCAAAGCACGCGGGCAAAGCATTACGGGGGGCAGCTTGACTAAACTAGAGCAGGCAATTGTGCGTGTGGAGAGCGCGCGCCTTGCTTACAGCAAGCATCATATTGTAAAAATCGTGGCTGTGAGTAAATACGCAAGCGCGGCGCAGATTGGCGAGCTTTACGCGCAGGGGCAAAGGGCCTTTGGCGAGAACAAGGTGCAAGATCTAAGCGCAAAGCAAACGGATCTAGCGGCAATGCCTATTGAATGGCATTTCATCGGCAATTTGCAAAGCAATAAAATTAATAAGTTGCTAGACGCCGAGCCCTTTTTGTTGCACTCGCTTTCGTCGCTAAATCTTGCGCGCGCGCTAAATGCGCGGCTTGTTTTGCGGGGCAAAACTCTAGACGCGCTCTTGCAAATAAATAGCTCAAGAGAGCCAAGCAAGGGCGGCTTGAGCCCAGAAGCCGCGCGCGAAATTTATGCGCGCATTGCCGATGAATGCCCGGCGTTAAGGCTACGGGGGCTGATGACGATTGGTGCGCACACGGACGACGAGCGCAAAATTAACGCAAGCTTTGCCCTGACGCAAAGGATTTTTGAAGATCTAAAGCCGCTTGGCGCGAGCGTTTTATCGATGGGAATGAGCGGGGATTTTGAAGCGGCGATTATGCACGGCGCCAACCTTTTGCGGCTTGGAAGCGTGCTTTTTGGGGAGAGCTAGTGCAAAACGCCATCGCAATTGCAGGCGGAATAGCCACAGGTAAAAGCACCGTTTCAAACCTTTTGCGCTTGCACGGGTTTAGCGTCTTGGATCTTGACGCCGTTTCAAGGGAGCTTTACGCAAAACGGGCGCAAGAAGTGGAGCGGATCTTTGGCACGACAGAGCGCGCGGCTGTTGGAAGGCTTGCTTTTGGCAACAGGGCGCTTTTAAAGGCTTTGGAAGATCTGCTTTTGCCTGGGATCTTTGCGCGGGCTTTGGAGTTTTCAAACGCGCAAGAAAGGCTTGGCTTGCCGTATTTTTTGGAAATTCCGCTGTTTTTTGAGAAGCAAAATTACCCAATCTCGCGCGTGCTGCTTGTGTATGCGCCTAGGGATTTGCAGCTTGCACGCCTTATGGCTAGGAACGGTTTGAGCTCCGATGAAACCCGCGCGCGGCTTGATAGCCAGCTAGACATTGAAACAAAAAGGCAAAAAGCCACGTGGATAATAGAAAACACGCAAGATATCAAGCACCTAACCAACGCCGTTGATGGCTTTGTGAAAGCTTTACGCGCTTCAATTTAACACGCCTTGAATTGAGATTTACACGAGATTAATATGTAAAATTTGTTTCGCTGATTAAGTGATCTCGATCTATAGTGTTACACGGCGCGGCGCGCGGGCAGTTTAAAAATTTTGTTACGGTTGGCTTTTTTGCTGGTATGCGCTTAGGCGAGATCTCCGCGCTAAAGTGGGAAGACGTGGATCTAGCAAATAATAAGATCCTTGTGCGCCGGGCAATTAATTCTTTTGGCAAGGAAGACACCACCAAAACAGGCGCGGAGCGGCTTATCGATATTTTGCCGCCGGTAGCGCAGGCGCTAAAGGATCAGCTAGCGCGCACGGGCAAATTTAGATCTTACGTGTTTTATCGTAACGGTGGATTTATCCCTTTTGTGTATTTTCAATACTGGTGGTTTAAGACGTTAAGAGAGTTAGGCATTAAGCGCGAGGTAATGTATGCAATGCGCCACTCTTTCGCGTCCATTATGATAAGCGAAGGCGAAGATATTCTGTGGGTTTCTCAAATGCTGGGGCACTCTAACCTATCAACGACCTTCAGAAGTTACGCAAAATTCATAAAACAGGAGGTGAAAAGAGCGCGGTTTTTGGACGACTATTTACACAGCAATTTACACACGCGTTAAATTGAAGCCAACAAACCGCGTCAATATTGAGCTCAATTTGGATTATATAATATGATCACTTAATCAGTGAAACTATATGTATTTTAAAGACAAAAAGCTCCTAGAAGCGGTAACACTATAGATCTAAATCACTTAATCAGTGCAACATAATACCACACCTTTATTTTTTTATTCTTTGCTATAACATTTTTGTTATTCCTTCTTATGAATAATGCTTCTTGATTGACACACATTTCGTGGGCTTTAGTAGGCTGTTTGATATTTGCGGCGTTAAATCCAGTTTTTTAAATCTTTTTTAAAATAAAATTCTAGCTTTTCTTTTTGCAAGGATTGCAACAAATTATAAAGATTTTTACGCCAGCCCTTTTTGCGGCTCTCCCAAGCTAACAGCGTTTTAGGATTAATTCCAGTTATTTCTGACAGTTCAGTTATTGAGTGCTTCTTGGAATTTTCAGAATAAAAATTTAATAGCAACTCTTCTGGCACGTTTTCCAACAAAACGACAAATGACTTTTTCCAGTTTGTTTGCTTATCCCAAGCCAAAAGCGTCGCATAAGCGACGCCGGTTTTGTTTGCAAGTTTTTTAATTACAATCATTGTTCGTTAGAAAAATATTTTTGTTCTTTGTTATTTAGTTTTTTAATAAGCCCATCTATCTCTTGCGTCTGCTTTCCAAAATTTGTATTTTAACACGCTTCTATTTAAGTTTTGTTTTTATCAGTACATCTTAATCACACGCCCGGGTTCTAGCGCCATAAAGCCATAAATGCAAACCCGCTAGATCTTAGCGCAAAGCCTAGCGCGCCGCCAGCCCCAAGATCTTGGCTAGAGATTTTAGTGCGGGAGTATAACAGAGTTGATGATTTCGTTGCTCGTTAGGGAATTTTCTACTGTAATATTTTTTATGCCAAGCCCTGAGATGATCTTTTCTTGCTCCTTGTTATGCACCTTGACAAAGATCCGCTCGTCTTCCACAAATTCCCTAACGGCAATAATCGTAGCAATGAGTTTTTTTAGGTTGTTGATGGCAATTATCACGGCTTTTGAGCTCTCTAAGTGCGTGTCTTTTAGCACTTCTTTTTTGACGGCGTTACCAAAAATCACCGGCTCGTAGCGGTTTTCCGCGGAGTTGAAAGTGTCTATGTCGTATTCCAGCGCGATGTATTTTTCGCCCCTTTGCTTCAAAATTTTTGCGATGTTATTGCCAAATTCGCCAAAACCAATCAAAACAATGTGATTAACAAGCGTATTTTTTATATCCACGTTTGTAATAATTTCCTTGTCTTTTAGCAAAAAATCCGCAATTTGTGTTAGATTTTTTAAAATTAGCGGCGTGATAATCATAGAAATTGCGATGGTAACGATGAAAATTTGCCCGTATGGCGGCTGGATTATGGCGCTAGATCTTGCTATTTCTAGGATCACGAGAGAAAATTCGCCTATTTGCACAAGGCTTAGCGCGGTTTTTAGGCTAATGCGGCTTGAGTCTTTAAGGCGCGAAATGAGATAGATCACGATGAATTTTATCGCGATGACCGCCGCTAGGAGTAAAACCAAAAAATGTATGTATTTGTAGATTACTTCAAGGTTTATTTGCATTCCAACGGTTATAAAAAATACGCCAAGCAGCAGATCGCGAAAGGGCGTAAGCGTGGCTTGCGCTTGGTGCTTGTATTTGGTCTCCGCGATTAGCATACCGCCTATGAACGCGCCAAGAGAGTAAGAAAACCCAAGCACGTAAGAAAGATACGAAGATCCTATGGCTAGAAAAAGGATCATTCCGGTAAAAAGTTCGTCGGAATTTGTTTTGATAATTTGCTGAAAAAGCCGCTCTAGCAGGTATTTGCCGATGAGCCAAAGCAGGGCTAGCAAAATAACGCCACTTAGGATCATATGCAAAATTATTTTTTCCATATCGCCTTGCGGATTGCTAAGAAAGCCTATTATTAAAAGGATCGGAATGACGGCGATGTCTTGCATTATCAAGATCCCAAGCGCCTTTTGCCCGTAGCGTTTGGTGATTTCGCCCGTTTCGTTAAAAGTTTTTAGCACAATCGCGGTAGAAGAAAGAGAAATTGCCATACCAAGCACAAATGAAGCCTTTGATGAAAGCCCTATGACGTAATAGCAAAGCAGATAAAAAATAGCCGTCGTGGCGATGATTTGCAAGCTACCAACCAAAAAAACTTCATTTTTCATTCGCCGAAGGTGCATAAGCGAAAATTCTAGGCCGATGGTAAACATCAAAAACACAACGCCAAATTCGCCGATTTCTTTGAGCGTTTCATTATCGGCGGCGTCGTGCAAGCCAAAGGCAAAGGCGATGATTACGCCGGTTGCAATGTAGCCGATGATTGTCGGCAAATTTATTTTTTTCAAAAGAATGTTGCTAAGCAAAACTATAAGCATTGTTACGACAATGATCTTTAACAAAAGCGCCTCTCTATATTTTGTAAAATGTCATCAAAAATTTGTATTCTCATTCATTCGCTGCTGAATTTCAGGCGTGAATTTGATTATTCTGTTGCGTCCTTTTTCCTTTGCTTCGTATAGGCAAATGTCTGAGATCTTCATACAATTGTAAAACTCTTGCGAGTCGCCTGGATAAAAGCAATAGCCTGTGCTAACTGTCTTATTAAACGTCGTGTTGTTGGATCTAAAGTTTGTCTTGGCAAAGGTTGTGTTAATTCTGGCTGAAACATTTTGCATTTTTTCTTCCGTGGCGTCGTTTATCAAGATCAAGAACTCTTCACCGCCAAGCCTTATGGCGTAATCATCTTTTGCAATTATGTTCTTGATGATAGACGCCAACTTTTTCAAGACTTCATCGCCTATATCGTGCCCGTAGGTATCATTAACCATTTTGAAGTGATCCACGTCAAGCATCATCACGCCGATTTGCCTATCTTCAATATTTTCCGCCAGATTTTTATTGACAAATTCTTCCAAATATTTGCGGTTGTAAAGCCCGGTTAGCCCGTCTATGAAGTTTCTTTCTTGCAGCATTTCCATCAAGATCTTAGTTTCAAGCACCGGCTTTGCTTCTTCAAAATACTTTTTAATAACGCCTATGCTTTGCTTTGCCTTCGCCATAAGATCTTTATTCTTGCAAACAATGTGAATGGTAAGCCCAAATTTTGCGCTCACGTTAAGCGGAATGCAAACGTAATGCACGTTTTGTTGCGACGTCGCGCTTCGGCAGATCTCTGGGAAGTTGTCCGATAGCACTATGCCGCTGTTTCTTTGTGCGCGGCAATTTTCGGCAACGTTATTTTCAAGCGCGCAAAGCGGCTCTATCTCGTCGTCTGATTTATAAAAGGTCGTTCGCTCGTTTTTCTCGCGGTTATCGCCAAAGATCACAAAGGAGTAAAGGTTCAAGCGGTCTTTCATAATTTGCGCTAGGCGGTAGATGATGTCTTCTTTTGTTTTGTCCGTTTCTATCGTTTTTTTGAAGTTGTAGATCTCGGTTATTTCATCAACAATGTGCTGTGTGCTTAAGAGCTTGTCATTTTTTTGCGTTTCTTCTTTGCGGTTATGGATGAAAACAACCAAGTTGCGCTCGATGTTTGTTAGCACCATATCCAGCTTTTCTACGATCTCATTAAGCCATTTAGACGCTTCTTTGTCTTCTTTAAACGTCCCGGTTTTCACGCGCACGGTGTAGTCGCCATCGTGCACTTTCTTTAGCGCATAAACAATGCGGTTAAAGGAATTCACAAACGGCGTAATGCGTTTGCGGATAAAGTTTAATATGATGATTAGAAAAATTGACGCCGTGGCTATGATCTTAAACAGGTTCATAGTGGTAGAAAAACGCTCTTCCCGCACGTCAAATTCCATAGAAATAACGCCCAGCACGTCGCCGTTTTTTGCCTCGTGACATTCAATACAGTTAGGATTGTTGTTGGTAGAAGCAAGGTAGGGGATACTCACGCGGATCGTCGCGGTTTTAAAAGTCTCGTTTGTTTTGTAGATCTCTTTGCCGCTTCGTAAAACTTGCTCGTCTATTTCATCTTTTGGGTGCTCGTCCTCATTATTTGAAGCGCCGAATTGATTTGACACATTCTCACTTCTAACCACCCAAATGCTTTTTACGTTGTGAATATTTTTCATATTTTCTAAGAAAAAGTCCCGCTTATCCATCATACCATTAACCATATGCGCCGTAAGCGCGTCTTTTACAATATCCGCGGCAATGTTTGCTTGCTTTTTCGCGCTTTCGTAGCCGAGCTCGCGTGAAGAAAGTGCCATCAAAACGGCTACAACAAAAATCAGCGACGAAACCATTAGTAATACGGTAACAATTATTTTTTTATTGGAATCCATTGCAACTACTTCCCACTTATTTCGTATGATTGTAAAATAAAAATCCTATAATTATACAACCTGTTTGTGTGTTTCACAGCAAAAAACTACACAACATCAAACAAAAGGCGTCTTAATGAATACCCTGATTTTGCTTGCAATCCTTTTTGCGGCGGTGTTTTTTTACATTTTCAAAAGCTTTAACAGCTACAACAAAAACCCATACGTTTCGCCAAACGCTCGCTACGACGCGCCCTTTCAAGCCGGGCAAGCGGCGAATATTTACGAAGAAGTCTTGCAAAGCGAGTTTGGGCTAATCGCCGCGCTAACGGCAAAGGTTGCCAAAGCTGACGGCAACGTTTGCGCGCTGGAAAAGGAAATCATCACGCAAACCCTTGATGAGCTTAGCGGTTATTACAGCAACCAAGCCAAGGCGCGAGAGATCTTGCAGCGGATCTTTGACGAAGAGCAGCGCGGGCACGAGAACTTAGATCTAATCGCGCGCGAGCTTTACAAATACGTTAAAAACGACGAAAACAAAAAGCAAAAAATAGTCGAGTTTTTGCTCAACCTAAGCTTTATTGACAGGCATTTATCCGCTACCGAAGAAGACACAATCAGAAAAATTGCCGCGTATTTGGGGCTTGACGCTCAAAAATTCAACGCTCTTTTTAACAGCTTTGCCGCGTATTATCAGTCTAGCGGATCTGCCAGCGCGCAAGATCCTTACAAGATCTTAGGGCTTAGCGCGGACGCCAGTGCTGCAGATCTTAAAGCCCGCTACAAGGAATTGGTAAAAAAATACCACCCAGATCTCTTGCGCGGACAGGGGCTTGGCGAGGCTTATATAAAGGAAGCGACGGAAAAATTGCAAGAAATAAACGCCGCATACGAGCAGATCAGGGCGCAGAAAAATTTCTAATTTAGTTATTTTTAATAAAAACTTGCTAAAATCCCCGCCTTTGGTCGTGTAACTCAGTGGTAGAGTGCCACCTTGACATGGTGGTGGTCATAGGTTCAAGTCCTATCACGGCCACCATTAATTTTAAAGGAAATATTTGAGTGATGTTATAGCCGTGAAGTCAAACGGTATTATTTACGACTTACCAACCGCGCAAGAAAAGCAAATAAGCGGGGAAAATATTTATTACGACAATTCGCCCGAAGCGCTTAGCGTCATCAGGCATTCGGCGGCGCACCTTTTGGCGCAGGCTATTAAAAAGCTTTATCCCGACGCGCAATTTTTCGTCGGGCCCGTTGTAGAAGAGGGCTTTTATTACGATTTTAAAACAAGCGCCACCATCAGCGAGGAAGATCTAGGCGAGATAGAGCAGCTGATGAAAAGCCTTGCCGCGCAAAAACACTCCTTTATAAAACATCACGAGAAAAAATCGGCAGCGCTTGAAAAATACGCGCAAGATCCGCTAAAAACCGCCGTGCTTTCTAGGATCAGCGACGAAACGGTTTCTTTTTACACGCAGGGCGACTTTGAAGATCTTTGCCGCGGGCCGCACGTGCCAAACACCAAATACCTAACAAACGTAAAGCTCACCAAGATCTCAGGCGCGTATCTAGGCGGCGACAGCAAAAACGAAATGCTAACGCGCATTTACGGCATCGCCTTTGCCGACAAGCAGACGCTAAACGATTACATAAAAGTTCAAGAAGAAGCCAAAAAACGCGACCACAGAAAGCTTGCTAAGGATCTAAAACTTTTTAGATTTGACGATGACGTAGGCGCGGGGCTTGCCATTTGGTTGCCCGCGGGCGCGCGCATTCGCAGCAAAATAGAACGCGTGCTTTTTGACGCGCATATGAAACGGGGCTATGAGCCCGTCAGAGGCCCGGAGCTACTAAAAAGCGACGTTTGGAAGATCTCAGGGCATTACGAAAACTACGGCGAAAATATGTATTTCACGCAAATAGACGAGCAAGAATACGGCATAAAACCGATGAATTGCCTAGGTCACATCAAGGTTTTTCAAAGCGACGTGCGTAGTTACCGCGACTTGCCGCTAAGGTTTTTTGAATACGGCGTCGTGCATCGCCACGAGCAAAGCGGCGTTTTGCACGGGCTTTTGCGCGTGCGGGAATTCACGCAAGATGACTCACACATATTCTGCACCAAAGATCAGATCTCAGGCGAGATCGCGTCAATACTTGAATTTGCCAGCTCCATTATGAAGTTTTTTGGTTTTTCTTACTCGCTTGAGCTATCCACAAAGCCCGCAAAGGCAATCGGCGACGACGCCCTTTGGGATGCGGCAACGGCGGCTATTAAACAAAGCCTTGATAAATTCGGACTTCCGTATGGAATAGACGAAGGCGGCGGGGCGTTTTATGGGCCAAAAATAGACATTAAGATCACAGATGCACTAAATCGTAAGTGGCAATGCGGCACAGTGCAGGTGGATTTTAATTTGCCCGAGCGCTTTGGACTTGAATACACAGATGAAAATAACGAAAAATCGCGCCCTGTGATGATCCATCGCGCCTTGCTTGGATCTTTTGAGCGTTTTATTGCCATTTTGATAGAGCATTACGGCGGCGAGCTGCCCTTTTCTTTTGCGCCAACGCAAGTGGCGATTATCCCAATCGCGGATAGTTGCCTAGCCTACGCGAAAGAAATCAAAAAAGAGCTGGATAACTTAAGCGTTTATTCGTCCATTGACGAGCGCAACGACAGCCTAAACAAAAAGATCCGCAACTTTGAAAAAATGAAAGTGCCGATGATCTTGGTGCTGGGAGAAAAAGAGGTTTTAGCGCGCACGGTTGCTATTCGAGATAGACGCGAAAAAACACAGACCACGCTTGGTTTGGACGCGTTTTTACAAGCCATAAAGGAAAAAAATAATGGGGTATTTGTTTGAGTAAAGATAGAGTTTTATTAAACGAGGATATTAGGTTTGCGGAAGTAAGGTGCGTCAGCGACGCGGGCGAGCAGCACGGGATTATTTCATCGCGCGAGGCTTTGCGGCTAGCTAAAGAAGCGGGCTTGGATCTTGTCGTGATCTCAGCTGATGCAAAACCGCCGGTCGTCAAGATTATGGACTACGGCAAGTTTAAGTATCAGCAAGAAAAAAAGGCAAAAGAAGCCAAAAAAAAGCAAAAAGTCATTGACGTTAAGGAGCTAAAGCTAACGGCAAAAACGGCTTTAAACGACATAAACTTTAAGGTCAAGCACGCCATTGAGTTTTTAGAAGAAGGCAAGCACGTCCGTTTCAAGGTCTTTTTAAAGGGCAGGGAAATGGGTAACGCTAACGCTGGGGTCGATGTGCTGCAGCAGATCAAGCAAATGCTCGAGAATTACGCAAAAATTGAGAAAGATATTTTTAGAGACGGGCGCTTCATTACGATGTATGTTGTGCCTATAAATGAGAAAAAGAAAAACTAATTAAGCAAGTTTTAACTAGAATTCACACTTTTAAATTTTGGAGGTTTTTATGCCTAAAATGAAGACGAAACGAAGTGCGGCAAAGCGATTTACCGTTAAAAAAGATCACATTAAGAGAGGATCTGCGTTTAGAAGCCACATTCTTACCAAGATGAGTAAGAAAAGAAAACGGAATCTAAGAAGCCCGCAAAAAGTTCATCGCACAAACGAGAAGAACATTCGTTTGATGTTGGCTCAAGGTTAAGGTTGAATTTCTTCCGTTAGCAAAAGCGAAGCGGGAAAGTCTATTTTACATAGCGCCGTAACGGCAAAAGGAAAGATATGAGAGTAAAAACAGGCGTTGTCAGACGCAAAAGACACAAGAAGGTTTTAAAGCTAGCGAGCGGTTTTTATGCTGCGCGCAGTAGGCAGTTCCGCAAGGCAAAAGAGCAAGTTGAGAGATCTTTAGTCTATGCCTTTAGAGATAGAAAGCAAAAAAAGAGAGATTTTAGAAAGCTTTGGATCATAAGAATTAACGCAGCGGCAAGGCTTAATGGCTTATCTTATTCATCTTTTATGAGCGGCTTAAAAAAAGCAGGGCTTGAGCTAGATAGAAAGATCTTAGCAGATCTTGCTATGAACGACGCCCCCGCCTTCGCAGAAGTAGCAAACAAAGCAAAATCAGCTCTAAAATAACTCACGCGCGGGTTAGCTTGCGCTCAAACTAACCCGCAAGATCTCTATATCAACAACGATATATATCCATAGTTTTAATTTTTCAGAAATAACGTTAGTTTCCCAACAAAACAGAACTTGCAATTATTCACAAGTATTGCTTGCACAAAGAACCCACATTAAAAGTGCGTAGGTTAGTCAATCATTTACTATATTTATACGATTAATCCAACTCAAAAAGTAACAACAAAACTGTTTTAATGCTAGTTGCCAAGAACCTAAACTGAAAAAACTTTAATACCAATATCGTCTTCGCAAAAAACATAACCGCACAGAAACAAGATCGAATACACAATAGCCATTTCGTCTGCTTTTGCTTAATGCTCAACCAAAACCCCCAAACAATCCCATAAGATTTTAATTAATCGGATACAACTTCCAATCCAACAATTACCACGCAAAATCCACACATCGCAAACTTAAGTTATAAATAGTGGTATTTTACTTATAGTTTTTTATATATTTATAGTGCACATTTAATAGTAAAACATAAATATTAATAGTTTGCTGCTAACAAATTGCAACATAAGTAGCAATAAAAACGTTTCTTATAAAACTGTATATAACATATTCTACTGTTAAAGCACTAATTAAACAGACGCGTCGCCAATAAACACTTTGCTACAATGCGCGGTTTAAGGTTTTCAATGCTAGCTAAAATCGATAAGGGTGTCATTTATATGCTGCTTGCGTCGGCAAGTTTTGCGTTTATGGCGCTTTTTGTGAAACTCCTTTCGCCGTTTATGAGCCCCGTCGAAGCGGCGTTTTTTAGAAACATCTTCGGCGTGGCGTTCGTGCTTTTTTCGCTCCTAAGATCTAGGCCCCGTCATCGCGGCGGCAAGCCGTTTTTGCTTTTTATGCGCGGGCTGCTCGGCACGGCGGGGCTGATGTTTTACTTCCACAACATCTTCAGTATGCCACTAGCAGACGCGATGACCTTCACAAAAACCTCGCCGATTTTCGTCGGGATCTTTGCCTATTTTGCCTACAAAGAGCGCGCCAGAGGCTTCACCACGCTAGCCATAGCGCTCGGGTTTTTCGGCGTTATTTTCGTGGTAAAACCGGGCTTTGGCGTGCCAGCAGGGCTCATCGCCACGGGGCTAGCCAGCGGGATCTTTGCCGCACTTGCCTACACAACCATCAAAGATCTTCGCAAGTATTACGAAACGCGTATAATCGTGCTCTCATTCACGCTCACCGGGACACTTTTTCCAGCGTGCTTTTTATTTTGCTTTAGCGACGCGGCAGGCGGCGCAGCGGGCAGCACCAGCACTTTATTTGCGCCATTTGTAATGCCTAACGCGCTTGCGTGGGCTTACATCATCGGGCTTGGGTTTTTCGGCACGCTCGCGCAATTTTTGATGACGATTGCCTACGGGCATTCAAACGTCGCTGTCGTCGGCGCGGTGAGCTACACGGATATTTTTTTCGCAATGATAATCGGCTTTTTTGCTGGCGACGCCCTTCCGGATCTACTAGGTTTCATCGGCGTTTGTTTAATCATTGCAGCAGGCATTTTGGCAAGCAAGAAGTAGCGCGCGCTTGGATCCAAAGCCAGTAGATCCGCAGCGCAGCTCACACTCTCAACCCGCAACGCAAAGGCGCACAGATCCGTTAGCGGCGAGCGGGTTACGCCGGCAAGCGTAAATCCACGCCCGCAAGCGCGCCAAAGATCCAGCACGCCAAAGCACAAGCGTGCAAACGAGCAAGATCTACCCCCTACCCTTGGCATTAAGGCGGCTTTTTAGTTTCTTTTCTTCTAACGCGCGTTTTTCAGACTTTTTGATTAGCTCCATAGCGCGGCGGCGGCGCTCTTCGTTTGGATCTGGGCGCGGCTCGCCGGGGCGCACAAGGTCGCTTTTAAAAATAAAAACAACAAAAAGCACAAAAATAAACGTCACGGACACTTCCGCAATCAAACCCGGAGTTAGCTCGTTAAAAACGCTGACGGCAAAGTCATACATAAAAAGCCTTAATGTATAATCGTTTAATATATCACTTTTAAAATTAAGGAAGCCAATGAGTAACATCATCAACGTAAATGCTGAAAATTTTGACGAGATCGTCTTAAAAGCAGACAAAAACGCGCTCGTCGTCGTGGATTTTTGGGCGCCTTGGTGCGCGCCTTGCCGTATGCTTGTGCCGGTTTTAGAGCAGCTAACGCAAGAATACGACTTCACGCTTGCAAAGGTCAATACACAAGAGCAAGAAAGCCTAGCGCAGCGCTTTTCCATAAGGGGCATTCCGGACGTGCGCTTTTATAAAGGCGGCGAGCAAGTTAGCGGCTTTAGCGGCGCGCTTCGCAAGGAGCAAGTGGCGGCGTATCTTGAAAAATACACGACGAGTTTTAGCGCGCAAGGTTTTCAAAACGCCCTAGCGATAGAAGACGCGACGCAAAGAAAGGCGGCGATGTTTGAAGCGCACAAAATCGCGCCAAACCTTAAGGTGCCGATGTATTTTTTTGAGAGCTTGGATCTTGAAGCAGCAAAGCTAGCGGCGCAAGAAATTAAGCAGTCAAACCCCTTGTATAGACAGGCAGCAAATCTTTTAACGGCGGTAGATTTCCTAAGCGCGCGCGCGGATTTTGCCGAGATTATTAAGCAAAAATCATACGAGACGCTCATTGATGAGCTAATCGCGGGCGTAAAAACGCTTGATGAGAGCACAAAAAATACGCTCATCGCGCTTTTGGATCTAATTGAGCCGGCAAGCCGCCGCGTGTATCAACGCAAAATTTCTATGCTCCTAAACTCGTGAAAATAGAAGTTATCCAAACAAACCCTTTCGCAAAGGGCATTGAAGAAAACGCAAGCGAGATAACCAAAGAGATCCGCGCGGCAAAAAACGCTGGCTTTGACGCCATTTGCTTTAGCGCACAAGCCTTTGGCGCGCCAAGCGGGGAGCTGGGCGAAGATCTTGCTAGGCTAAGGGCGGCGCTAAAAAACATCAAGCAAGAAGCCGCCGGCATAACGGTTATTCTTGGCGCCTTTGATAGAGATGGCGAGCAGATCTTTTTGTTTAGAAACCACGTGGAGCTAAAAGGGCGCACGGTGGAGCACAAGGGGCTTACGGCGGGCTTTGAGCCGCGCGCCACCAAAAAGACAAAAACCTTTGTGTGGCTTAGGCGCGAGCCCTTTTTTGCGAACAGATCTTGCGGAGCGCGGGCGCTTGGCTTTGCCATTTCAAACGATGTGAATTTAGTTTGTGTGAATAAGTTTGGCTTTAGCTCTGGGCGCGTTTATGAGGGCGGGAGCTTTATTTTTAAGGGTGGCAAGTTGCGGCGAGCGGAGGTTTTTGCGCGCCAAAGATCTGCGGATTTTAAAAGCGCGGCGGGTGATTTAGAGCTAAAACTAAAGAACGTGCAAGATCTTATGCCAAAGCCCGGATACGAAGAGATCTTGGGCGCGCTCGTGTTTTCTCTTAGATCTTACGCGGCGCAAAACGGCTTTACGCAAGCGCTTGTAGGGCTAAGCGGCGGCGTTGATAGCGCGCTTGTTTGCGCCCTTGCGGTGCTGGCACTTGGGCGCGAAAACGTCAAGGCGGTTTTTATGCCGTCTGTTTATACGTCCGACCAAAGCCGCAAAGACGCCACGGATCTTGCCAACGTGCTAAAAATTGAGCTAGAAGAAATCGCGATAGATAAGCCGTTTAAAGCCTTTACGAGCCTTTTGGATCTAAAGGGCACGGCGCGGGAAAATATCCAAGCGCGCATTCGCGGCAATATTTTGATGGCAATTTCCAACACGAGTGGCGCCCTTGTGCTTGCAACGAGCAACAAAAGCGAGCTCTCAACCGGCTACTGCACGCTTTATGGGGATCTCTTGGGGGGGTTTGCGCCAATTAGCGACCTTTTCAAACGCGATGTTTATGCGCTTTGCGACTTGCTTAGCAAGCGCGGCATACAGATCCCGCAAAGCATTTTAAGCAAGGCGCCGACGGCTGAGCTCTCCCCCGGGCAAAAAGACAGCGACGCGCTTGGAAGCTATAAAGATCTAGACCTTGTGCTTGATGGGTATTTGCTAAAGGGGCTTGGCGTGCAAGAACTTAGCGCCTTTGCCGATGAAGCGTATATCCAAAGGATCTTGGCGCTTTTTGCCCGCGCGCGCCACAAAAGGGAGCAAGCCCCCCACGGCGTGAAGATCTACAAGCAAAACCTAAGCTAGGCTTTAAAAGCCACATTAGCCATAATTTACGCAAGACTCCCAAAAATAGCACAGACAACCTTAGTTTAATGTATTTCTAATGCTATACATAAGATTAAAAATTTTGCACAGCTCAAAACTCTATAAACTGGAAACCTATGGACAGTTTATGCACTACAGAATACAAAATATATTAAAAAATTTAATATATGGCATTTGTGTGGCCGTATTTAAACTCAATATAAAGCAACATAAAAAGTAAATATCTTTATTTTTAAACATATAATGCATAAAATTACATTTTTTGCAGGAAAGGCTACGGATAGAATTTAATTAAGCTATTCTCTCGATGAAAATAATGAAAGAGGCAGGCTCGTGACAACTTCTCCGAGTATCAAATTTTCTTTTTCAGAGAGTTGGACGATAGGAAAGTTGGCATTGAGTGGAATGCCGATATCTTTTTTGCTCTCGTATTGCCTAATGGATATGTTATCGTAACCGCTTTGGATAACCACAATATCGCCACTATGATATTGCTCCTTTGGCCTAAAAATGACAATGGATTTATATGGAACTATCGGCAGCATATCGCCACTTTTATACAGAATGCACTTTACGATTTGCTCTGGAATATCCGCCAATGTTTTAGATACCCTTATGAGCGGCTTATTGGAAAAATATTCAACAATTGTGAGCTCGTTATCATCTACCGGCGATTGCGTAAAAAAGTATGAAATTGGCACACCATAAGCAGATGCTAAGATCTGCAAGACAACTGCTGATGGGTGCGCTGTTTCAGCGTTTTCATAATTTCTGATTGTTGGAATTGAAACGTGCGTCTTTTCTGACGCATCAATTAATGTTAGCTTTGCGTTTCTTCTAGCTACTTCCAATTTAACTGCAAGTTCTTTTACAAAAGTATCATCCATTATCATATTAGATTTCATCGCCTTAGGCACTTTTTGCTAACGAATTCGGTAATTGTACTACAACTTATGTTAATTTTTTAATAAATAATACAACAAATCCGGCTCAAATCCATAAATAGAAAACGAATAAATATAGGCTAAATAGTGAGCGCAAAAAGATACGGAACGCTACCTTAATAATACATAATGAAATAGCAACTGACATTTTGCCGTAATAAATAGACAAAAAGTCTAAAATATTAGACTGTTAAATTGGTGTGTTAAAAATAATAGAATAGCATTTTATAGGTTTTATAAATTTATTTTTTAATCTAAATGTCGTGTAATTTAATATATTTATATTAAAAATAGACCAAAAAAGAAGCTATCTTTGAAATAAATCTAAAAATATGAATATCAACTTGCACATTTTAATGGTAGCAAAAAATAAAATTTACCGACGTTTAGTTTCCTAGTATAAAATTATTTACGTCCAATATGCTACCTACAAGCAACATATACATTTTAACAAAACTTAAGTTTTATTGTTTTTACCTAACACAGGCTGCTTGGTGTGTAAATAACAGAATTATGGTATCAAAAACATTAAAAATAAAAAATTTTACTAAATTTTAATAAGTAAAGATAAATATTTATATTAATCATCTTAAAATTGAGCAGCAATATACAAAATTTTAAGAATACCGAATCTGTAAAAAATCATTTTGCCTTATCCCATTTCCCAATATTTTTCACAACATTCATTGTTTGCGTGGCTATCTCAAGTTCTTCGTTGGTAGGGATCACGAGCGTTTTGACGCGGGCATTTTGCGCGGAAATATCATTAAGTGTTTTTGTGCTTTGCATATTTTTATCGTGATCTAGCTCAATCCCTAAAAAACCAAGCCCGCTTGTGATTTTTTCCCTTGTAATCGGAGCGTTTTCGCCTATGCCGCCAGTAAAAATCAGCGCGTCAAGGCGCCCCAAAATCGCAATATACGCGCCGATGAATTTCTTGATTTGATACGCAAACATATTAAGCGCAAGCCCCGCTCGCTCGTTGCCTTCGTTTGATTTTTTGAGAACGTCGCGCAAATCGTTATAGCCGCAAATCCCTTTTAGCCCGCTTTCTTTATTCAAAAGCGCGGTCATTTTTTCAAGGCTCACGCCCTGCCGTTGCAAAAAAAGCACAATCTCAGGATCCAAATCGCCCGTCCTTGTCCCCATCATAATGCCAGCAAGCGGCGTCAGCCCCATAGAAGTATCCACGCTCTGCCCGTTTTTTATGGCGCAAACGCTAGATCCGTTGCCAAGATGAAGCGTGATGGCGTTAAGATCCGTGTGCTCCTTCCCCAAAAATTCCGCCGCACGCTTTGCAACGTAATTGTGCGAAGTGCCGTGAAAACCGTATTTTCTAATCTTGTATTTTTCGTAAAGCTCGTAAGGAAGCCCATACATATAAGCAACCTGCGGCATCGTTTGGTGAAAGGACGTATCAAAAACCGCAACCTGCGGCATTTTAGGGTATTGCTTAAAAATCACGTCGATCCCAGCATAATGCGCCTTGTTATGCAAGGGCGCAAGGCTGCTAAGATCCTTGATCTTTAGCGCCAGCTCTTCATTTAGCAAGGTTGGTTTTTTGAAAATATCTCCGCCTTGGACGACCCTATGCCCCACGGCGTCTAGTTCGTCAAAAGAAGCAACGAGCCCGCTTGAAAGCAGCATTTGCGTTAAGATCTCAAGCGCCGCCTTGTGATCTTTAATCTTAAGCGTTTTTTCTATTTTGCCACCTTCAAAAACAAGCCTTGCGTAGCCGTCCGTTTCTTCGCCAATTTGCTCTATCAAGCCCGTAGCCAAAGAGTTTGCGCGCTCCATATCAAAAAGCTGATACTTAATTGACGAGCTACCAGAATTTATAACTAGGATCTTCATACAGGCTCCTTTTTGCAAGATCTTAGGCCGTGGTGGCGGCAATTTTGCGTTGCGCGGTTTTGCGTTGCGCGGTTTTGACAGCAAAACGCCATCATTTGAAGCGCCCCTGCGCGTAAAACCAGCATTATTCGCCCTGAATGGCTGTGATTGCAACCGTATTGATAATGTCATCAACCAAACAGCCGCGGCTTAGATCGTTTATCGGCTTTTTTAGCCCCTGCAAAACAGGCCCAATGGCAAAGGCGCCGGACGTTCTTTGCACGGCTTTATAAGTGTTGTTGCCGGCATTTAGATCCGGGAAAATGAGCACGTTTGCCTTGCCCGCCACGCTAGAATTTGGCATTTTTGTTTTTGCTACGCTTGGCACAGTCGCCGCGTCAAATTGCAAGGGGCCATCGACCAAAAAATCTCGCCCAAGATTTTTCAAAATCGCCGTAGCCTTTGCCACTTTTTCAACCAGCACGCCGCTTCCTGAATTGCCGCTTGAGTAAGAAAGCATAGCAAGTTTAGGATCCACGCCAAAGCTTTTAGCCGTTTGCGCGCTAGAAATTGCGATTTGCACCAGCTCCTCAGCGCTTGGGCTTGGATTGACCGCGCAATCTGCAAAAATGAGTAATTTTGTATCCACGCACATAAAAAACACGCTAGATACCACGGAAATTCCCGGCACGGTTTTGATAATTTGCAAGGCGGGGCGTATCGTCTCGGCGGTTGTGTGAATGGCGCCAGAGACCATTCCGTGCGCCAAGCCTTTATGCACCATCATCGTCCCAAAGTAGTTTAGATCTAGGATCTTCGCCTGCGCCTCTTCAAGCGTTAAGCCCTTTGATTTTCTAAGTTCGTAAAACTCCTTTGCAAAGCCGTCTTTGAGCTCTGATGCTGCAGGATCCACCACCCTAGCGGCGCTAAGATCTAGCCCAAAATCCTTAGCCCTAGCGCTTATTTGCGCTTCATCGCCTAGCAAAATAAGATCTACGACGTCGTTTTTTAGCAGCACATCGGCAGCCCTTAAGATCCTATCGTCCTTGCCCTCAGGCAAAACGATGGTCTTTTTTGCGCGCCTTGCCCTTTGGAAAAGCCCGTATTCAAAGGCTATGCCGGTGATTAAATCGCTTGATTTTTTAAGATTTTCTTGCAGAAACTCCCAGCCAACGGGCGCGGTTTCATTTGGCAAAGAGCAAACTTCAGGGTCGTTTATGTTGGCGTTATTGATAGCAAAAATGCCAAACAACTCAACTCCAGCAAGCTTTACGGCGCGTTTTTCATTTTCTATTATCAATTTAGCATCGCCATTTGCACGCACAAGTGTCGCAACAAGCGCGTTTAGGTGTTTTGCCAGCAATAGTCCCATATTAAAGCCAAAATTTGAAGCAAATTTATACCCGGCGTTAATTATGATTACGTCATTTTGTGAGCTGATGGCGTCAAGATCTTTCAAAAAAACCGTTACAAGCTGTCTAATATCGCCTTTTGCAACAAGCTTTTCGGCCTCAAGCGGATAAACTAGCCCATTTTCGCCAAAGGCTTCCACAAAAGCCACATTTGCAAGGTTTGCCTTTAGGGTTTTTGTGATTTTGTTTGCAAGATCTTGCGTGCTTTGATTGTCTAGGGACGTAACTAGGAGCCTTTTTGCTTCCATAAAAAGAGCCTTCGCGGTAATTTTTAAGGGATTATATTATTTTGATTTTTAAAAAAATAGGGCGGCTTTGTTTTTGCGCCACTTTTCGCAACACCTTACTTTCTTTAATGTTTTGTGTGGTTTATATAATATACATTATTTAAAGCAAGGTATGGGACTCGCAAAAAAATTCACATTAACCAAACGTTAAAGGTTGGGATTAAGATCTTTTTTGTATAATGCCCCGAGTTTTGGAAAAATAAAAATTTAATAGGGATTTATAATGTTTAGAATTTTAGCAATGGTGCTAGCTTTGCTCGTGTTTTCTGGCTGCACTTATAAAAATGATCCATTTAGAATAGGCACAAAGCCACTGCCGCCCGTAAAAGACTTTGAAAGCCCGCAACCAGTTAAGCCATCTAGTTTATCCACGCCCTATTTGAGTAAAGGTATGATGCGCCCTAGGTTGCAAAGCTCAAACGGCGCAAACAATGCGAAATTCCCCGATATTTTTGATAAAACAAGCGATTCTATGATGATTATGGCAGCTAATAGCGTCGTCATCACCGTTTGGGCAATTGCCCCAAGAAACTGGCTGTGGGCGTATTCACCAAACAGCAGCGCGGGGCTTGGCAATTACAGGGTTTGGCGCTTTGTGTTTTTGCCAAAGAACGAAGTCCTCATCATCAACGCCAACACGCGCACAACGTGTATGAATACCTATGGCAGCGGCGTTATTCACGATACCTGCGATGAAAACAAAGCCTCGCAACGCTTTACTATCCGCCCGATGACAAACGGCGCAGTGCAGATCTACAATAAAGAGCGCAACGTGTGCTTGCAAACGCCGCTTGATAACATCTTTGGCTTTGATGATTTTGGCGAAGTGGCGCTTACTGAGTGCAAAGATACGCTCGACCAGCAGTGGTATTTGCTCCCGCCACCAGCTGAAGCGTCTATTGTATTTTAAGGACTTATATGAAAAAACTTTACCTTTTTGCAATGCTTCTAAGCCTAGCGCTTGCGGGCATTGATGATTATAAAATAGCAACGTGGAACTTACAAGGCAGCTCCGCTTCTAATGAGAGCAAGTGGAACATTAGCGTGCGCCAAATCGTTACAGGAAACAACGCTGCAGACATTTTAGCCCTGCAAGAAGCAGGCAGCTTGCCTACTACCGCCAGAGCAACGGGCAGAAGCGCAAGAACACAAAGCGGCTTAGAAGTAGCCGAATATGAGTGGCAGCTAGGCAGCGTTTCTCGCCCACAGAATGTTTTTATTTATTTCTCGCAAACAGACATCGGGGGCAATAGAGTAAATCTAGCCATTGTTTCTAGGCAGCGAGCCGATGAGCTTATTATCTTACCACCGCCAACGACGGTGTCTAGACCTATCATCGGCATTGTAATTGGCAGTGAAGCCTTTATGAATATCCACGCCCTAGCTAGTGGCGGTGGGGATTCTGCGGCTTTTATTAATACGGTTGCAATGCACTTTAGCTCAAGACCAAATATAACGTGGATGGTAATGGGGGATTTTAATGCAAATCCAGAAAGGGTTAGAGTAAATCTAGATCTATCAATCCGCTCAAGGGTAGAGATCTTAGCCCCGCCATCATCAACACAAAGAAGCGGTGGGGTGCTTGATTGGGCTGTGGTAGGCAACCAACGCGGGCGGGTTACAACGGCTTTGGCTGCTGTGCTAATGCTAGCAAACGCAAGAACGCACATTGTATCCGATCACTTTCCTGTAAATTTTAGAAGATTTTAAAGGGCATTTATGAAAAAACTAGCAATTTTTATGGCGCTGCTTGGCCTTTGCTTTGCTGCTGAGCCAGAGGTTACAGATAGCTTCCAAATCCGCAATCTCTCAACAGGAATTCCTATAAATATAGAAAGAGACAAGCAGCAGTTTAACTACCAAAACTGGTTTTTAAACGATCTTGGCTTGGATAAAAGAATAAAGGCAAAGGACAGATTTGCGAGTAAATTTCTTTTTGGCTACGTGCAAATGCGCGTTGTAGCAGAGCCAACAAAATGCCTTGCGATCTTACCCAGCGGCTTTTTGGGGCTAAAAAACTGCAAACAAGATTACGACAGCGGCGAGTTTGAAACAATCTTTCAATTAATGCCAACAACCACAGGCGCGGTGCAGATCCGCTCCCTAGTACTAAATACCGACGAATGCCTAGGGATCTTTACCAACCCAAGTGTATCTATTTTAGATAGCATAGGGCTTGTAGGCTGCGTGATGGATGATTTTTTCACCGTTGAAACAGCGCGGCTTTTTGTTTTTACGCCTAGCTTATCCGACGCTAGCGTGGTGAAGTAAGTTGCTTTGGCACACTTAAACAAAGCTAATAAAATAGTTTTTAGTTTCGGGCAACCATTAAGGTAGGTGTTGTAGTTATTTACTTGCTATGCAAAAAATTCATTTTTGCATAGCTTCTGCCCCACTGGATCTTTTTTGATTTAGTTAGCGTGTATGTGGCGTCAAAATAATTGTCACTCATTGTAATACAGCTATGTGATCTGAAGTGTCAGTAAAAATTCCACAACTAGAAATCTTATGCCAATGTAGAAAAAATTTTAATGGCTTATTGCAAAATTATTTCCTTGTAGCATAGATCCAAGGGCTAAAATACTTGCCATAGCGTAGTTGTCAGTTGATTTTTGCCATACATCAAAAGGCACTCAAATTTCAATAGCCATCTGTTAGCTACTGCGCCCATTCATTAACACATATTTCGTAAATTAAAAACCAAAAAACACAATTGTAAAATCTAGTAAATTTTCATCAGCTAGATCTACAAAATATGAAAAAGATCCGCATTGCTGCAGGTTAAGATCTTGTAAAGATCTGCACAAAATCAAACACCCAATCGCTTTGTTTGAAAGTTGCCGCAAAATGCCAAAAATTAAGCAGCATTTTGTAGTTTGCACCAAGTAGCAACCTACGCAAAGCAACACAAGCAAAGCAAATAAAATTTACCAAATCGTGTAAGATCTTTATTGAAATCCAAAGCCATAC
>CAUTXO010000020.1:0-25940 GCA_963542625.1 uncultured Helicobacteraceae bacterium
CCACCATCGCCACCATCGCCACCATCTGGCCCGCCTTGAATTACAAATTTTTCCCTATGAAAAGAAACGGCGCCGGCTCCGCCTTTTCCTGACGACACAAGCAAACTAACGCTATCGACGAACATTCAGATCCAAGAAAAGCTTTGCCGACAAAGGGTTTTAAGAAATAGGAGTTACGGAAACTTTTTTTCTGTCTTTATCTTTTTGACTAAAAGATACGTGGCCGTCAATTAAGGCAAATATCGTGTGATCCTTACCCATTCCAACGTTTTTGCCGGGGTGGATCTTCGTCCCCCTTTGCCTTACTATAATGTTGCCAGCTCTTACGAATTCACTACCAAACTTCTTAACGCCTAAGCGTCTTCCTGCTGAGTCTCTGTTATTTTGTGTGCTACCTTGACCTTTTTTGTGAGCCATAGATTATCCTTCTATTTTTGTAATTTTTACCCTAGTAAAATCGCGCCTGAAGCCCCTTTTTTGCTTTGAATCTTTTCTTCTTCTTTTCTTAAAAATCACAACTTTTGCGCCCCTGCCCTCGTTTATAACTTCGCCGCTTACCTTTGCTCCGCTAACAAGTGGCGCGCCAACTTTGGATTTTTTCTCATCGCCAAGAAACAAAACTTCCGTAAATTCAAGCTTATCTTTTGGATTTTTAGACATTTTGTCAAACAAAATTACATCGCCTTCGCTTACTTTGTATTGCTTCCCGCCTGCTTTGATTATTGCATACATAAAAAACCTTTAGCTCTAATTGAAACCGTGAATTTTGCCTTAAAACATTTTAAATAAAGCTTAACAAGCCCCATCGCAACCTTTGGCGCGCGGCAAGATCCAAGCACTTGCTAGATCCAAACGCCCGCACGTCAAAGCACGCCAAGATCCAAACACGCGTGCCAAGATCTCTAGCGGCGTGCCCGCCAGATCTTAAGCGCCTAAAACACAAGCTCCGCGCTTAGCTTGTAATTTCTCCCCGGCGCATAGAAGCGGTTTAGCCCCTTTAGCGTTGTATTGTTAATCTTATTCGTCGTGCCAAAATACTTCACCGAGCGCGCGCCCTCCCACGTTAAATACTTCACGTCCGTGATGTTATACGCGCCCGCGCGCAGGGTCAAGCCCTTAAGCGGCTTAGCGTAGGCGATTAGATCCATCAAATGATACGCCTTGCTCCTAATGTCGCTGTAATGGTGGCTCTTGCCCTTTTCCTTATAAAACATATCATAGGTGTCTTCGGCAGCCTTAGCCGCAACGCTTGTGAAGTAAAGATCCGCGCCAAAGGTATCTTTAGCGCTAGAGTATCCCAGCCCATACACCGCCGTGCGCGGCTGAATGGCGTTCATCGCTAGCTCTTTGCCGCCGTCGCCATTAATGCGCCCCTTTTGATGAGTAAGCTTGTAGCTAAGGCTAAAGCCCCGCGCCGCGCGCCAAAGCTGACCTAGATCTAGCCTTGAATTCATCTCATAGCCTTGCGCGTAAGCCTTTGTGCGATTAACATTGCGGTATTTGTAAAAGGGCGCAACAACGCTATTACCCTGCCCGCCGATATCAACGTCTTGGCTACCGATATACTTTAGATCAAGAAAATCGCGGTAAGAGGTTTTAAAAAGGCTAAGAGTGATGAAACTGCGCCCGCTATGCACGGTGAGCGAGGCTTCTTTAGTCTGGGCCTTTTCAGGTTTTAGCTCAACATTTGGAATGATCGTAAAGTCTGGGTGGCGAAAGGCTAGATACATTTCATCAGCCGTCGGGGCGCGAAAGCCATTGGCAAACTTAAACTGCAAGCGCAAATAAGAAAGCGGGTCAAGCTTAGCACTAAGCGCGTAAGAGTAGTTGCTAAAGGACTTTTTTTGCGCTATGCGCTGCAAATTCTCCTGCGCGTTTTTTGCCTCCCGCGCCTTTTTTTGCTCTGCCGTCTCCCCCGCGGGGGCGCTTGGCAAGGGCACGTATAAGCCTTTTACCATATCGTCTGGGATCTTCGCCGTTTTGCCCGGGATATATTCAGGGCGATACGTAATACCATCTAAACGCAAGCCAAGATCTAAGCTCACGAAGTTATTAATCCGCCATTCGTCGGTAAAATAAAGCATACGCGTTTGCGTTTTTACGGGGATCAAAAAAGACATTTTTGGCTCATCGTGCGGGCAAGAAAGGGCGTTGCCGCTTAGGCAATTATCCACATTTCCCGCGTGGTCGCTTTGCACCGCTTGCGCCCACCATTGCGCTTGGCGCGCGTCGTATCCCGAAAAATTCACCATCTGCTTTTCCTGCACAGAGATAAGCCCACCGTAGAAAACATCGTGTTGCATTTGACCTAGGCTAAGCTCTCTTGAAAGATCAAGGTTAAATTGCCGCGTGTTTGTGTCTAGATCCCGCTTTTTCCAATCGCGCGTGAGAAAGCCCGGCTGTTTAGGCCAAAGCCCCTTTGCGTTTGCATTTTCTACGCCCATATGCCCGTAGGTCTTGCCCGTGCGTGGATCTGTGTATCTTTTGGTAAGCGCAAAGGTTTTTTCTTCTCCCGCGCTAATGTCATAACCGCGAATGCCCTTGCTGCAATCAAACACGGAGCAATCAAACCAAAGCTCATCAAGGCGCTTTAAATCAAGATTGGTGCTAGTGTATGGGATCTCTCTGCCCTTCTCATCCTTTAGCCAAATTGCGCCGCTTCTTTTGAAAAACTTATACGGCAAGGCGCCCTTGCTCGTTACGACGGTATTATTCTTAACCTTATAGCCTTCTTTGTTTTGGATCTCGGCGCAATTATTGCCGCGGCATTGCTCGTCCGTGCGCGCCCTTGTTGTAATATCTTGCTGCGCGTAAGAGAGTTTGAGCGTATCCCAAAGCGGCGTTTGGCTGAAGTTCTCATAAGAAAACGCGATGTTGCGGCGCTTGCTTTCATCATCTGTGTAGCGCTTGCCCGTTTCTGTGAGCTTATGAACTGTGCCAAAGGTAAAGCTATAAGAGTAATCGTGGCCACGTGAGCGCATCTGTGAATTATCATACAAAAACGTAAAACGGTTGTTTTCATTCGGCGAAAATCCTAGCTTAAAGTAAGTGCTATCGCGCTTGATTTCATACGGATCCGCCACTTCGCGCTCCACGCCAACGACGCTTGCGTTGTAATCTCTCCAGCCGTAATTTTGCAATTCATTGCCGCGGCGCAAGGTCTTAATAAACAAGGCGTCAAACATCTTGTAGCGCCCCGCTAGCGTGTGCGAATGGTAAAACTGATTATCCGCGGATTGAAACCCAAGCTTAGATCCTAGATGCCAATCTTTTTCTAGCAAAAAATCCCGCGCGTCCTTGCTTTCAAAAGACACAGACCCGCCCAAAGATCCGCTACCCGTTTTGATACTATCCGCGCCCTTTTTAATCACAGCCTCTCTTAGCGTCTCCACCTCAACGCCGTTACGCGTATTGTTGAAGTTGCCGTATCCTTCAAAAAGCTCCTTAAAGCCTTGTGAGCTCAGCGTTTCTGCCTGTTGCAAGCCGTCTATCATAATAGCCACGCGGTTTTCATCAACCCCACGCACGGAATACCCGCTAGCGCCAAAGCGCCCCGTCTCCACCACGCTAACGCCCGTTTCATAGCGCACAAGATCCCTTGTGTCTGAAACCTGCTGCCTAGATAGCTCCTTAGCGGATTTTCGCACCTCGCCTATCTTGCTATCCGCGCCGTTTTCGCTCTCATCAGTAACGGTGATATCTTCTAGTGTCATATTGTCATCAGATCTAAGCGGCAAAAGCGCAAGCACACTCAAAACTGCCACAAACCAAATCTTAGCCATCACCAAAGCCCCAAGCGGGGCAGATCTTTTCACATTTACCATTTGCACGCCTTATTTATAAAACAGCGACTCGTATAAATGCGGCACGTAAAAGCTTGTGTTGTGTTCTTTGCTTTTGTCTGGATCGTCTATATCCCCAATATGCGTCTCTTGTGCTTTGTACGTCATAAAAACGCGCGTTGCGTAGGCGTCCTTGCCAAGGAGCTGGAGCTTGTAAGATGAATTGATTTTAGATCCGTCCCAAGTTGTTTTCACCGCCATAGAGCAATTTGCGTTGTAGAGCGGATCGATGTAGAGTTTTTTCCCAGTTGGCTTGCCATTTTTGTCTAGGCTCGGCAAAAAGCCACTGCTTAAGCACACGTTGCCCTTTGGCTTTTGGCTAGATAGCGTAACTTCTGCCACTTGCGCGCCGAATGTAAAACCGCGTGAATTTGTTTCGTTATAGTCGTAATATTCCCACTCGACTTGTTTTGTGATTAAGATCTTTGTGCCCTTAGCTATCGTATCTGTCTTGCCGTCTTTGGAGATATTGTAATCCGTCAAAAAATCCATCGTGAAAGAAAGCAAGTCATCGCTCGCGCTAGCAAAAAACTGCACCATCACTTCGCCCGTGTGCTCGTAATCGTTTCTTGATTTGCATTTATCCACTTTCACTGTTAGCGCGGGGTGTGGTTTTGTTAGATCTTTGCTCGCAATCGTTCGCGTTCCGCTTTTGCAATGGGTTTTATTAAATGTGCTGTCTATTCGTGCGCTGCTTAAAGCGCTGCAAACTTCATCAGAAATGTGGCTTAGCTCAAAGCCAACGACGGTTTTTAAGATCCAAGGAGCGTAAAGCGGGCGCATAAAGTGCCCTAGGCTTAGGTTTATATCGTAGTTAATCTCGGCTAATTCCGCATTAAAGCGTAGGAAGTCATCATTAAGCGCCCCCCCCCCCCGCACCTTCTACTTGTGATTTGCCATCATTGCTATCCACGTCATCTGTTTTAACGTGCCCGCAAGCCGCAAAAATCACAGCAAACGCCGCCGCAAAAATAAGGGCGCTAAAAAAACGTTTTTGCATTTTTGTCCTTTGGGTTTTTTGATACGGATTATAACTTTATGTCCCTTGTGCGCCGCGCGCTAAGATCTAAAGCTAAGATCTCAAGCGCTCGATAAGATCCAAGCAACGCCAAGATCTAAAGCTCGCCCGCGGTAAAGCACCAGCGCTAAGATCTAAGCGCACGCCAGATCCGCGCGCCGCCAGAGATCTTAAGCCCTAAATCTAGCCCACGCTAAAATCCAAACGCCAGCCAAGATCCAAGCGCCCGCACAGCAAAATCTCAAGCGCCAAGATCTAAAGCGCGCCCGCACTAAGCTACCAAACCACATCAAGATCCAAGCCACTAGATCCGCACGCTGCCAAAGATCTTAAGCCCCAGATCTAGCGCGCGCTAAAATCCAAACGCCCCTTAGATCTTACCCGCGCCAAAGCCTTTGCGCGAGCTAATCCGTAAAATATTCTATGTGGATATTTTTGGCGCTAGCGCGGGAATGCTTGGCGTTTAGCCTTAGATCTTTGCCTGTAAGCGTGTTTTTTAGATCTTTGGCGCGGAAATCCTGCGGGACGCGCAAGATCTGCGTTTTGGAGTTGTAAGTGAAAAAATCCGCCGTAACGTCATAGGGCGCAAAAACGTAGTGCGCGCCGCCGCTAACACTCACCAAATCGCCCTGAAACAAAATACTATCCCCGCTTATCGTCTCTAGTTTTTTGTTCGTCTCGCGGTAAAACAAGCCGTTTTTGACGATGTTTCTTTGCGCGTAATACTCGCCCGTCTCGCCAAAGAGCGCTTCAAGCGTGCCGTTTTTTGTGATGTTGTAAAGCTGAAACACGCCAAATTCAATGAGCGGAATCTCACGCACGACGGTTTTTTCCAAAGTATCAGGCTTGATAAAAAGCGCAAGAAGCACGGCAAAAATCAAAAAAGATAAAAACAGTAGCTTGGTTTTTATTGCCATTTTGATAGGTAGTCTTTTTTTAAGCCAAGATCCAAGATCAAAATTTCTATCGCTTCGGCAACCGCGCCTTCGCCGCCTTTTTTGGTTAAAACGGTGGTGCAATAGGGCTTTAAAAAATCCGACGCATCGCTAGGGCAAAAGCTCCTTTTGCAAAATTTAAGCGCTTGCAAATCGTTTAGGTCGTCGCCGACGCCATAAATTTCCGCAAAATCCTTGTTTAGAGTTTGAAGCACGCTTAGTTTGTCCCCGCAACCTTGGTAAAGGTAGCGCACGCCAAGCTCTTCGGCGCGGCGCTGCACGGCGATTGACTTTCTGCCCGTGATAATGGCAACTTCAAAGCCCAGCCTAAGCCAAGAAACAATCGCAAAGCCGTCTTTTGTGTTAAACGACTTGATCTCACCGCCGTTGTTATAGTAAGTAATGAGCGAATTCGTCATCGTGCCATCGACATCTAAAAACAAAAGCTTACTCATAGCTGCTCCTTTGTGCTTGGAATTTTCGTCATTCTTGGGTTTTGCGCCAAAGCCCGCCGCAACGCAACGCCAAAGCCCTTAAACGCCGCTTCTATAATGTGGTGCTTATTTTTGCCGCGCTTTAGCACGATGTGCGCTGAGATCTTAGCGTTTGTAACAAGCGCCCTAAAAAACTCTTCTACAAGCTCAACGTCAAAGTCTTTGATGTAGCCATCAAGCGGAATATCGTAGTGAAGATACGGTCTGCCGCTTAGATCTAGGCTAACTTCCACCGCCGCTTCATCTAAAATAACCGTCTCGCACGCAAAGCGCTCAAAGCTAGGAAGCGCAAAAATTTCTTGCTGCAAAGCCGCGCCTAACACAATGCCCGTGTCTTCTACGCTGTGATGATAATCCACGTGCGTATCGCCGTGGCAAATTAGCTCAAGATCTAACAAGCCGTGCCGCGCAAGGGCGTCTAGCATATGGTCGAAAAACCCAGCGCCCGTGCTAACTTTTGCGCTGCCGCTGCCAAGCAAATTAAGCCCTAAGTTTATGTCCGTTTCTTTTGTTTTTCTCGTAAATTCTTTCATCGCTATTCCATTAAAACCGCCCTACCCGCGATTTGGTTTTTGTTTATAAAATCCTGCGCCGCGTCTTTGGTGGCAAAGCCTTCTATCACAACCTTATTTATCACAGCTCCACCTTTGGCGGTTTTAACAATGCGCGCGGGTTTGCCGTATTTGCCTAGCAAATCGCGCATTAGATCCACGGCGGATTTTTCATTTGAAAACGCGCCAACTTGCACACCATAAGATCCCGCACCTGCGCCCGCAAGGCTGCTTTTACTTGGATCTTTGCCCGCACCCGCGCCAGCACTGCCTACTGCAATAACGCCAGGCGCTACAAGCCCCACGCCCCCGCCAGCGCTAGGATCCCCGCTGCTAGCCACTGCCGACGACGGTTCATTAGATCTAGGCTCTGCGCGGCTTGGATCTGCCCCAAGATCCCTAGCGCCTGAAACGTCGTAATTTTTGGATATAACCTCATCGTATTTGATAACTTCAAGCTCCACAGGCGCGGTGCCGGTTTTATCAAGCCCTAAAATCTTGCCCGCGGCAAAGGATAGATCTATAATGCGCCCCTGCACGAAAGGCCCCCTATCACTAATACGCACGCGAACTTCCTTGCCAGTCTTTAGATGGCGCACATTGACGATTGTATTCATCGGCAAGGTTTTATGCGCTGCTGTCATCTCGTGCATATCGTAGATCTCGCCGCTTGAAGTTGCCTTGCCGTGAAAATCCGGGCCATACCAGCTAGCAATGCCACGTTGCTTCCAGCCGATTGGCTCAACCTTTGGATAGTATTTAATCCCAAATGTAGAATAAGGCCTAAGCGTGGCGCGGTGCATTGCCTGTGAGCCTTGCTTTTCCTTTAAATACGCCTTTGATGAATAAAAAGTTTCAGAAGAAACGTAAGTCTCGCCATCGCCGTAAAAACTAAAGCCGCCGCTAGATCTAACAAGCTGGTTTTTATTCGTACAAGAGTAAGAAAAAAGTAGTATTAAAAATAAACTAACGCTTAATTTCCAAGTATTCACCGGCATAAATCACTTTTTCCGTCTTGTTGTTTAGCTTTAGGAGTTTATCGACGGACGTGCTGTATTTTTTGGCTATTGAGATTAGGGTATCCCCGTTTTTTACCTTGTATTTAAGCCCGCGCTCAAAGCTTGAGGCAAGCTGCATATCCGGGCTTGGGATTGGAATAACAAGCTTTTGATTAAGCGAGAGCCTGTCTTTTTGTAGGTTGTTAAAATCCCGTATCACCTTGTAGCCAACGCCAAATTTCTTGCCTATAACGCTTAAATTATCCCCGCTTTTAACGTGATAAACGATGTATTTGCTATCACTTGGCGTGTTCTTAAAATTTTCCTTAAAATCGGCTAGCTTGTTGTATGGAATGTAAATATCAAAGCTCTGGACATACGGCGGGACGAAGTTATATTTAAGGCTGTAATTAAAAGATCTAAGATCTTTCTCGCTCATATTAACCGCCGCGGCGACCCTTTCAAGCGATGTGCCCGCGCCAACGCTTACCTTAGCCATCGGAAACGACGCGCCCCTGTTTAAAAGGTGCGAGGCATCAAGCGCGTTAAGCGTAAGCTCATTTTGCGTAATGGTAGCCATCGCTAGAACTTTTCTGATGTATTCGCGCGTTTCAGCCGGCAAGGCTTGGCATTTTTCCTTTGAGTGCTTGCCCGGGCATCTAAACTGCTCTTCTTTTGGGCGCACTTTTAATAGCTCAGCAAGTGAGTCATCGCCAACGGTGTTAATCGCCCAAGAAAGCCGCCCGCCGCCACAGTTATACGCCATAATCGCCAAATACCACTTGCCAAACTGCTTTTTTAGCCGGCTTAGGTGCTTTACAGCCGCGTAGGTGGATTTTATCGGGTCGCGCCGCTCGTCGATGTATTCATCAACCCTTAGCCCGTATAGCTTTGCCGTGTAGGGCATAAACTGCCAGATCCCAACGGCTTTGGCGGTTGAATACGCCTTGTTTTTAAATGAAGACTCCGCCATTGCAACAAAAACAAGCTCTCTAGGCAAGCCCTCTTGCTCCAAAATATCGCTAATTAGCGGGTAATAAATCGCGGCGTTTGAAAGAATGTTTATGAGCTTATCTTTTTTGAATTCGTAATAATCTTTCTTAAGATCTTTGTATTCGGTGTCGTAAAAAAAGCCGTATTCTATGTCAAAAGTTTTGAAAAAATTCAGCTCCTGCGTGTTTTGAGACTGCTCAAAATTCACGGCAAACAAAGAAGCGCAAAACGTGATGAATAAAAAGAAAAATTTCAAATCCCAACCTTTAAAGCGCAAATCTTACCCAAAAAATCTTAAAAAATTTTTGTATCATTAGCGCCAAAGATCCTAAAAAATGCAAGTAGAAATTCTAAAACAAACACTAAAAACATACGACGCCACCATAGAAGAGATCTTTACTAGCGGCGATTTGAGCTTGCTTGATAAACCAAAGGTGGCAATCGTTGGCTCAAGAAAACCAAGCGCTTATACAAGGCAAGCGGTTTCAAACCTAGCCGCGCAACTCTCAAACGCGGGCGCGGTGGTAATTAGCGGCGGCGCGATGGGCACGGACTGCATAGCGCACGAGTTTTCATACCCAAACACCATCGCCGTTTTTGCCAACTCACTAGACATCATCTACCCCAAAATTTGCGCCAAGATCTTGGAGCGGGTGCGCAAAGACGCGCTTGCCATCTCAAAATACCCGCCGCAAACACCCGCGCAAAAATACTCATTTTTAGAGCGCAACAAGCTAGTCGTGGGGCTTAGCGATGCCGTCGTGGTAGCGCAAGGCGACAAAAACAGCGGGTCGATGTCTAGCGCAAGATTTGCCATAAAAACTAAAAAGCCGCTTTTTGTTTTGCCGCACGAGCTTGGCAAGAGCAATGGGACAAACGAGCTGCTAAAAAAGGGGCTAGCGCGCGCTATTTTTGACATCACGGAATTTGCCGCTAGCTTTGGCGCAAAAAAGGCGCAAGGCGATCTGGGCGTGGATGGTGCAAATGCGCCTGGTCTTGCCGCCCTTAGCGGGCGTTTTGTGAGTGAGCTAAGCGCTCAAGATAAGGCAAAGATCCTAGAGCTAGAGCTAGAAGGGCGGGTAAAGATCCAAAATAACCGGGTGGTGATTTTATAATGTATATAGGCGTCGATGTGGGCTTAAAGCGCATTGGGCTTGCATACTCGCCCGATGGCAAAATCACCGTGCCGCTTGAGCCGGTGCTGCGCAAAAACCGCAATCAAGCCGCGGCGGATCTTGCCAAGATCTTGGCTGAAAAAAACTGCACGCATTTAGTCGTGGGCTTGCCACTTGGGGCGAGCTCGCAAGATGAGATGAAGCGGCGGATCTTGCACTTTGTGGGGCTGCTGCAATTCAAAGGCGCGGTTAGCTACCAAGACGAAAGCTTTTCATCAAAAGAAGCGGCGGAAATTTCGCGCGGGCTTTTTGGGCGCAAAAAAAACGGCAAGCAAGATAGCCTAGCCGCAAAAATAATTTTGGATAGATTTTTGGGGCTTTGAAGCGCTAAACATTGCAAAAGTATAATGGCGGTTTTGGAGAGAGCTTGGAAAATATAATAGAAGTCAAAAACTTAGCACAGCACTACGGCAAGCGAAAGATCTTTGAAAATCTAAACTTCAGCGTGCAAAAGGGCAAAATCGTAGGGCTTTTAGGCAAAAACGGTGTTGGAAAAAGCACGACGATAAACATACTAATGGGCTATTTAAAGCCCTATTGCGGGGAGTGCATAGTTTATGGAGAAAACTCAAGCAAGCTAAGCCCGCAAACAAAAAAGCGCATTGGGCTCTTGCACGAAGGCCACGTTACATACGATTTTTTCACAATAGAAAAACTAGAAAAATATTTTGCCGCTTGGTATGGGGGGCGCTGGAAAAGCAAAAACTACTACGAGCTCATAGAAAAGCTTGGCGTGCCATACTCGCAAAAGGTGCGGAATCTTTCTTGCGGGCAAAGGTCGCAAGTGGTTTTGGGGCTTATCTTTGCGCAAGATCCTGAGCTACTAATTTTAGATGATTATTCAATGGGGCTAGACGTTGGCTACCGCCGGCTTTTTGTGGAATACCTAAAAGATTTTGCCGCACGCGGTGATAAAACGGTTTTAATGACAACGCACATTGTTTCTGAGCTAAAGGATGTGCTTGATGAGATCCTTATTATGACGGCGGATAAACCGCTTTTGCATACGTCGGTTAAGGAATTTACGCAAAATTTTAAAAAATACGAGCTACAAACAAACAAGCCCGTTAAAAAAACAGGCGTAATTATAAATACAGAAGAGATCTTGAAAAAAACATACGTTTTTTCATTTGCCGGCAAGTCGCAAACGCAAGCGGAGCTGGCTAGACAAGAGATAAACGCGGTTTCAAAAGAAATTCCGATGGATTTTGAAGATGCGTTTTTAGGCTTTACCGGGCGGTATGAAAGCGTGGCGCAATGAGATTTTACAAAGAGTGGCTCAAAGTGCGTGGCGCATTTAGCGCATTTGCTCTAGCTGCGGCGTTTTCTTTGGCGTATATTTTTATAGGCATAAACGCGGAAATGACAGCATTTGGCGCGGATGGTTTTATTATTTCTACCGTTATGTTTCAAAGCTTTTCGTATAAGGGCCTAACAGAAATTAACGTAATTTTTGCCGCCTTGGTAGGCTTTGCCACGCATTACAGCGAGCAAAAAAACGCGCGGCTTAGAATCCATATGCACCTGCCCGTCTCATTTTTTAATGGCACAAGCATTATTTTAATCTTTAGCCTAGCCTTGCTTTGCGCCGTTTTTACCGCCCAAGCTGCCGTTTTATCCGCTGGGCTTACTCAGATCTTCCCACCGCAACTCGTGCGCGGTGTTATTACAAGCTTGGTTTTTAATCAACTAGAAGCTTGCATCGTTTTTTTAGGCACGGCGGGTGTGATTATAGAGCCAAACCGCACAAGAGCGGCGGCTAATTTGCTCCTAACGATAGGCTTTGTCGCAATTTTGGAGCTGGTGCAAGATGGCTTTTACGCAAATGGCGGCTTTTGGCATTACGCCCTTGGCTTTGCCAGCGTGCAACTTGCAATTTATTACCTTTCTTTTTACCGCTACACAAGGAGCTACATTAAATGAAGATCCTAAACGCCATAGCGGCGCTTGGCTTTGTCTTTGTGCTTAGCGTTTTTTTGCCGCTTTTTTACGATAGCGTATTTTTTCAAAAGCCCGCCACCATAAGCCTTGATTACTCTCCCGTGCTAGAAGACTTCACAAAACGCGTGCAAACGTTTGGCAAATACGCAAGCGTTGATTATTACAAAACAGACGGCAGCAAGATCTCTCAAGAAGAGCTTTTTGAACTCTTTCCGTTTATTTACTACCGCTATTTAATAAGCCAAAACCGCTTTCCAAGCAAGTTTGCCCATTTTGGAAAAGATCAAAACGCCATCAAAGATCAAATTCAGTTTTTTAGGCTAGGGGCAGATGAGGCAACAAAAATAGACGTGCCCTTATACATCTTGCTAGAATCTGCGCCAAAGTTTTCAAAGCTAAGCCCGCCGCAAGATCTATACTCAATAGGCGATAAAATCACATTCATAACAATGCGCACAAACACTGTGAATAAAGAAAAATCGCTTAAATTCACAGAAGCACTAAGGCAAGCGGGCGCTGTTTTTCCAATCAAAAAGACCTTTTCAAACCCAAACATCAGAAAGCCTTTTGACGAAGGCGCTTTTATGGTTGATAGCCAATCGCGCATATTCCACGTAAAATTAAAAAACGGCGCACCGGTTGTTATTAACACAGGCATAGCTAAAGATCCAAAATACATAAAAATCGACGAAGACGAGCGGCGCGACTTTTACGGCACGCTAAGCACGGGAGATGAAATTTACCTAATCTCATACGAAAATTACGAGCTAAAACGCCTGCCGCTCAAAACATACGCATACGACAAAAGCACGGTAAATATTAGAACTAGCCCCGTGTATAGAACATTTAGCATAAAAGACGCCCAGCAAAGCTCTTGCGCCATAACGCAATTAAACTACACGCCGCACAAAGAAAAAACGCTAAGCCAACCCTTGCAAGAAAGCGCAGCGCAAAGGCTTAGGCGCTACGTTTTTGCCTTTAGCTTTAGTATTCATAAGCCGCGCGGGGAGTATGAAATCTTGCCTAAAATCTCTCCAAGGGCTTTGGCGCTAAACCTTGTGCTTGCGCTTATTTACATTGCGGCTTTTGCAAGGCAAAACAGGGGCACGGGGGCGGCAGATCTTAGCGCGCGGGCGGGGGTGATTTTAGCAAGCGGTATATACGGCATAATTGCTCTTTATTTTTTCAAAGACAAAACCTAAGGAATGAAATGAAGCAGATCTTACTTGCCCTAGCGCTCTTTGGCTACGCGGTAGCAACGCCGCTCTTTCACGACGGCAAAATCGTCAAAGGGACGCTAAAAAACGGGCTTTCTTATTACATCAAACAAAACGCAACGCCAGAAAAAACGGCGTATTTTAGCTTGATTGTGAGCGCTGGTTCTATGGAAGAAGACCAAGATCAGCTAGGCGTGGCGCACCTTGTGGAGCATATGGCGTTTAACGGCACGGCGCATTTTAAGGGTAGCGCGCTAGTTAAGGCGCTTGAGGCAATGGGCGTTAGCTTTGGCTACCACCTAAACGCCTACACTGAATACGACAACACCGTGTATAAATTAGAATTTCCGCTGCAAAAAGACAACCTAGACAAGGCGCTACTGGTGCTACACGACTGGAGCGGCGGCTTGCTTTTTGATAGCACCGAGCTTGACAAAGAACGCGGCGTGGTGGTAGAAGAAGCGCGCAAACGCGACGACGTGAGCTTTGATCTTTTTATGCAATCAAAGGATCTGCTCTTTGAAAACTCGCGCTACAAGGATAGAACGCCAATTGGCGATATGAATATCATCAAAACGATAAAGCGCGAGCGCGTCAAGGCGTTTTACGACGACTGGTATCGCCCAGATCTAATGACGATAATAGCCGTTGGCGATTTTGATGCAAAGCTCGTAGAAAAAAAGATAATCGCGCGGTTTGGGGCCTTGCGCGCCAAAAGCACGCGCCAAAAGCCGCCAAGGCTCATTCCAAACGTGGATAAAACGCGCATTAGCATAAGCACTTCGCCCGAGCTTACCAAAAACGCCATCAGCATTAGCTACATCGAAGATAACGCGCCCGTGCAAACGCAAGAAGATTACAAAAAGCTGCTCGTGCAAAAAATGCTTTCAGAACTCGTTGCTAAGATCTATGAAAAGACCGCCGCCACGCAAAAAACGCAAGAAGCGGTGCAACTTTTTTCGTATAACTTCAAGACGATAAAAACGATGCACGATTTTGCCGTGAATGTCTTTGGCGATGACTACAAAACCGCGCTAGATGGCTTTAGCCGCTTGGTGCAAAGGGTGCAAAAGTATGGCTTTGGCGCGCAAGATTACGAGACGGTTAGGCAAGATCTACTAAAGAGCAACCTTGAAAATTTTAAAAGCGCAAAGACGCTTGAATCCGCCGTTTGGGGCGCGGTGATGACAAACGCCCTTATTGCAAAAACGCCAATTCTCTCAAGCAAGGATAGATACGAGCTAACGGCAAAGCTCCTGCGCCAAATCACGCTTGATGAGCTAAACAAAGAATTTACGCGCATAACGGGGCTCAAAAACCGCGTCGTGATCTTTGAGAGCGCGGACAAAGCCACCGTGCCAAGCGAGCAAACCGTGCTTGAAGCCCTAGACCAAAAGCTAGACAAGCTAGAAAATTTTGAAAGCCAAAGGCCGCTGCCATCTAGCCTGCCAGTGCAAGGCTTGCGCCCGGCTAAGATCCTAAGCAACACTTACGACAAAAAGCGCGCTTTGCGGATCTTGCGCCTTGAAAACAACGCAACCGTCGTGCTAAAAAACACGCCGCAAACGCAAAATAGCATAAGCCTAAACGCCGTTAGCAAGGGCGGGCTAAGCCTTGTCGCCACGCAAGATCTTTACAAAGCAGTGCTTGGCGTGGAAGCCTCAAACGCAAGCGGCACGGGCGATTTTAACGCCTACGAGCTATCCAAGATCCTAAAAGGGCATAAGATCTCGCTGCGTAGATCCATCGGAAAATACTACGAAGAAATCTCTGGAAGCGCCGCGCTTGAGAGCGCCGAAGAAATGCTAAAAATGCTTTACCTAGACTTTAGCGCGCCAAAGATCAGCGACGTGGTGCTAGAAAACAAAAAAGAAAGCTACCGCGAGCTAATCGCCAAGCGCAAGAACGACCCAAACTTCCTATTTAAAGAAGCGCTAAACAAGTTTTACTACCAAAACAACCCGCGCGCAAGAGAGCTAGAGCGCGCCGAGCTTGACAGGCTTAGCGCCAAAGAAATGCTTGAAATTTTGCGCCAAAGGTTTAGCGGCGCGGACGATTTTGTGTTTATTTTCACGGGCAAAATACAAGAAAAAACGCTCATTCCGCTTGTGCAAAAATACATCGGCAACCTAAAATCTAGCGGGCAAAAAGAAGAGATCCAAGACACAAAAGAATACGACATACGCGGCGCGCAAACATTCACAAAGCACCTAAACAACAAGAATATCAGCGAAGTTGCACTGATGTTTAGAAACTATGACGCGGATTTTTCATACGACACGCAATTTAAGCTAAACGCCCTGCTTAGCATTCTAAGCACGCGGCTTCGTGAAGAAATCCGCGAAGAAAAAAGCGGCGTGTATGGCGTGAGCGTTGGCGGTGGGCTCTCACGCATTCCGTATGTAAATTCAAACGTGGTGATTAAATTTTCTTGCGCGCCGGGGCGGGCTAGCGAGCTAATAGAAGAGACAAAACGCGTCGTAAAGTCGCTCACGCAAAGCCCTGTGGATCCATCGTATCTGAAAAACTACCAAAAAATTTCGCTTGTAAAAAGACAGCGCGACCTAAAAACCGAGCAATTCTGGGCTAGGATCTTAAAAGATAGCTACGTTTTTGGCTACCCGCTTGAGTTTGTCGATGATTACGAGCAAAAAATAAACGCGCTCACGCCCGCTCTCCTGATGGCGGTGGCGCAAAAATACCTAAACCAAAGCGAGCTTTTCATCTCCGTGCTCGCGCCGAAAAACGCGTATGACAAATAGCCTAGTTTATTACGTCCAAAGCGGCGGGGTCATTATGTATATTTTGGTTTTTTTAAATGCCACCGGGCTTAGCTTGGTGGCGTTTAAGTTCATCGAGCTTGCAAGGGATCTAGCCGCAATTCACAGCACATTTGGGCGCCTAGAACAAGAAGCGCTTGTGGCTAGCAAATCTGTAAGCAATAACGCCAGCAACTACGTAAATCCAACCACAAACTTAGGCAAAGATCTTAAAGCGGCATACGCCAAAGATCCAAGCCCCACTACAGATCCAGCCACCCTAGAAAAACGCAAAGAAATACTTTCCGCGCAGATTGAAGCTTACATTTTGCAAAAGCAATGGGGTATGAACACAATCAAAACAATTGCGTCGGTTAGCCCTATTCTTGGTTTGCTAGGCACCGTCGTTGGCGTTTTGGACGCCTTTGAAAAAATGGCAGGCGGAGCGCTTGGGGCCGGTGCTGGCGCCTTTGCCGGTGGAATCAGCCTTGCGCTTGTTACCACCATAGGCGGTTTGGTAGTCGCCCTACCCCACCTTGTGGCATACAATTACCTTAACGGCTTGCTAGACAAGCTAGAAAATACTCTTGAAAACCTTGCGCTAGAAGCCGCGCCGCTATGAAGCAAAAAAAGCGCGAGTTTTTGTCAATGGATCTAACGCCGCTCATCGACGTTGTGTTTATTTTGCTGGTGTTTTTTATTGTAGCGGCACAACTAAAAACAGAAGAAAACGCTCTGGTGCTAAGTTTGCCAAGCTCTAGCGCCACAGCAAGCACTGAGAAAAAAGAAACAACAATTGAGCTTTCAAGCGCGCAGATAGCCATTAACGCAAAAATCGTCAGCCAAGCCGAGCTAAAAAATGCGCTAAATACGCTTGAAAAAGACAAGCCAGTCAGCCTAAGGGTTGATGAAAACGTAGAATACAAAAGGCTTGTTTTGGTTTTAGATCTGCTAAGATCCGCGGAATTAAACAACATAGAGCTAATAACCAAATCGCATCAATAATAACCGTTTGCTAAGTTGGATCTAGCTACCACATCAAAATCTACGCATAAGATCCACACAAGTCTTAACCTGCCGCTAAAACTCCTGCAAAGATCCGCGTCTAAGATCCAAACGTGAAATCCAGCGCGCCACGTCCAGCGCGCAAGATCTCGCCACGCCAAAGATCCACGAAGCCAGCGCAAGATCCAGTCAAGCCCGCCTAAGATCCGCTCCCTAAAAGAGCGGGCGGCTCATCTCCTTTGGAATCGGCAAGCCCATTAGCTTTAGCACGGTAGGCGCAATGTTATCCAGCGCGCCGTCGCTGATTTTCTCCACGCCCATAGCGCCAACAAAGCAATAAACATCGCCCACCGTGTGGTTTGTCAGCGTGTTACCCGCCGCGTCTTTCATCTCTTCGCAATTGCCGTGGTCGCTCGTTAGCACAAAGCTATACCCCGCCTTGCGGCATTGCAGCAAGATCTTGCCGATGCACTCATCAACGGCTTCTACCGCCTTTAGCGCCGCGTCATAATTGCCCGTATGCCCGACCATATCGCCGTTGGCAAAATTCACGACGATGAAATCATACGCGCCGTCAATCGCCTTGCAAACCGCGTCCGTTACTTCATACGCCGACATTTCGGGCTTAAGATCATAGGTTTTTACCTTTGGCGATGGGATTAGCACGCGCGTCTCGCCTTCAAAGGGCTCTTCTAGCCCGCCGTTAAAAAAGAAGGTAACGTGCGCGTATTTCTCCGTCTCCGCCGTGTGAAATTGCGTCAGGTGCGCGCCAGAAATCACCTCGGCTAGGACGTTTTTTGGCGTTTCTTTGGGAAAAAGCACAGGGAAAGAAAAATTTTTATTGTATTGCGTCATCGTGGCGACGGCTAGGTTTTTCTTGGCAAGATCTATCGGCATAAAGTCCGCGTCTCCAACCGCGGCGGCTAGTTGGCGGGCTCTATCGGATCTAAAATTGGCAAAGATAAAGCCATCGCCGTCCTTAGCGCCTGCGTAGCCATTAAAGCTAGCGGGGACGATGAATTCGTCAAGCACCCCATCAGAGTAGCTTTTTTGAATGTATTCAAGCGGGCTTAGGCTTTGAGCGTTCGCGCCAGCTATAATGCAGTCGTAGGCTTGCTTGACGCGCTCCCAGCGGTTGTCTCTATCCATTGAATAAAACCGCCCGCTAAGCGTTGCTAGCACAGCGTTTGGCGGCAATTTTTCTTGCAAGGTTTTTATAAACTCAAGCGCGCTTGATGGCAAAACGTCGCGCCCGTCGGTGGCGGCGTGGATAAAAACTTGCTTTTTGGTAAGCCTAGCAAGCGCGATGATATGGTCCATATGCGAATGCACGCCGCCGTCGCTAACAAGCCCAAAGATATGCAGCGCGCTAGATTTACGCTCAAGATCCAAGAAAACGGCGTTGTCTTTAAGGGCGTCTTCGCGGATTGCCTTGTTTATTTTCACCAGATCTTGGTAGATAACGCGCCCGCTGCCAATCGTCATATGCCCCACTTCGCTGTTACCCATTTGCCCATCTGGCAAGCCAACCGCCTCGCCGTAAGTGGTGATGAGCGAATTTGGCACGTGCTTGAAAAGATAATCGTAAGTTGGTTTACGCGCATTTAAAAAGGCGTTTGCCGCGCCTGGATTTTTTTTGCCTATGCCGTCTGTGATGATCAAAACAACTTTTCCCATTTTTAGAACCTTTTTTAAGTAAATTAGAATTACAATTTCGCACAAATTTTTAGGAATTATAATGCTTTTTTGGCTGTATCAGGTTTTGGATATTAACATTTTTTCTTATATAACTTTCCGCGCGGGCTTTGCGTTTTTTCTCTCCTTTGTGCTGACGATCTTTCTTATGCCGCGCTTCATCAGATACGCCACGCAAAAAAACGCCACGCAGCCAATTTACGACTTCGCCCCAATCGCGCACAAAAACAAAAAAAACACGCCTACAATGGGCGGTTTGGTCTTTGTAGGGTGCAGCTTTTTTGCGATTTTAATCTCGGCAAATATCACAAACGCTTACGTTCTCATCGCCATTTTCGTGCTTCTTAGCTTTTTTTTGGTTGGCGTTTATGACGATACAAAAAAAATCATTCACAAGGCAAATTCAAAGGGCTTAAGCAGCCTAGCCAAGTTCAGCTTGCAAAGCGTTTTGGCGCTACTTGCCGCGTTTTTGCTTTACGCGGTGGGCTTTGCGACGGATCTTTACGCCCCGTCTTTGAAAAATCCGCTCCTAGATCTTGGCGCTTTTGCCGTGATTTTTTGGGCGCTTGTGATGGTGGCTTCTAGCAACGCCGTGAATTTAACCGACGGCCTAGACGGGCTTGCCACCGTCCCTAGCATTTTTACCTTTGTAAGCCTTGGCGTGTTCGTGTATCTAAGCGGCCACGCCATTTTGTCCGCGTCGCTTTTGCTGCCAAAGCTAGCGGGTGTGGGCGAGACGGTGGTAATAGCCACCGCGCTAATTGGCGGGCTCATCGGCTTTTTGTGGTATAACGCAAACCCCGCGGAGGTTTTTATGGGCGATAGCGGGAGCTTAACGCTTGGCGCAACGCAAGGGCTTTTGGCTGTGCTTAGCAAGAACGAATTTTTGCTGATTATTATGGGCTCAATCTTCGTCGCTGAGACGCTTTCTGTGATTATTCAGGTGTTTAGTTTTAAGGTTTTTGGGCGGCGGATCTTTTTGATGGCGCCGCTGCACCACCATTTTGAGCTGAAAAACTGGGCGGAGAATAAAATCATCGTGCGCTTTTGGATCATCGCGCTGGTGTCAAATTTAATCGCCCTGCTTACCATTAAGATACGATGATACTTTTTGGCTACGCAAAGACAACTTCAGCAATCGCCAAGCGCTTTGGCGGCTGCAAGATCTACGACGACAAATTCAGCGAAAAAAGCGCCTATGAAAGCAATTTTTTATTGCCGATGTCAGATTTTACGCAAGAAAAGGGCGAGCCAGCCATTCCAAGCCCCGGTTTTCCGCCATCGCACCCCGTGCTAAGAAAAGCGCAAAACGTTATGAGCGAATATGATCTATTCGCGGGCACAATGCCTTTTAGCATTTGGATTAGCGGTACAAACGGCAAGACGACGACGACGGAGATCTTAGACTTTTTGTTAAAGAAGCGCGGCAGCGTTAGCGGCGGCAACATCGGCACACCGCTTGCAGAGCTTGACGAGCGCGCCAATATTTGGGTGCTAGAAACAAGCTCTTTCACGCTCCACTACACGCAAAAGGCCACGCCAAACGTTTATGTGCTTTTGCCTATCACGCCCGATCACATCTCGTGGCACGGTAGTTTTGAAGCCTACGAGCAAGCCAAGCTAAAGCCCCTTAGCGCTATGCAAGAGGGTGAGCTAGCCATTTTGCCGCAAAAATACGCCGCAAGCGCGCAAACAAAGGCGTTCGTGGTGGGCTATGAAAACGAGCAAGATCTAGCGCGGGAGTTTGGCTTAGATCTTGCGCGTATTGCGCTAAAGCCGCCCTTTTTGCTAGACGCTGTGCTAGCTCTTTGCGTAACAAAGGCGCTTTTTAATGAAACGCCCTACGATTTGCTCTCAGGCTATAAGCTCGACCCGCACAAAATGGAAGAATTTTACGACGCGCGGGGCAGAATGTGGGTCAATGACAGCAAGGCAACCAACATAGACGCCGTGCTCGCGGCGCTCAAAACCTATGGCGTGCACGAGATCCACTTGATCCTAGGCGGCGATGACAAGGGCGTTTCGCTAGATGAATTATTCGACTTCTTGCGCGGCAAAAACGTGGAAATTTACGCCATAGGATCTAACGCCGTTAAAGTAGTAGAAGGCTGCGCGGCGCGTGGCGTTGCGGCGCATCTTTGCGGATTTTTAGACGTAGCTGTGGCAAAAATAGATGCGAATTTTACGCAAGGCGTGGCGCTATTATCCCCCGCCGCTGCGAGCCTTGACCAGTTCAAATCCTACGCCCACCGCGGCGATAGCTTCAAAGCACTTGTATCAGAACTCAAATAGATCCGCACAGATCCAAGCACCGCGCCAAGATCTAGGCTAAGATCCCCGCACTCGCCAAGATCTAAACGCTCCAAGATCTCAGCACCCGCTAAGATCTTAAACCAAAAAAACTATAAGATCCGCCACTTCATTTCAAAGGAGAAATATGAAACAGATCTTGTTGGTGGGGCTTTTTGCCCTTGTGTTGCAAACTGAAATGCCAAGTAATTTAGGCTCGTGGGGGGGGAGCAGGTAATACCTTTTACAGCACTTCCTTTATAGACAAAAAGGGCTTTTTTGCCAGTGCTGGATACAGCTACGTCGGTATGATACTAGAAGCAAAAACGCCGCGTAAGACAGAAACCTTCACTTTTTCAGGCAAAATGCCAAACTTCACTCTTGGCTACAAATACGAGAATTTCCTTGCTTCTTTTATGTTTGAAAACGGAGACTTGGAAAATGATAAATTCGTGGTGCCAATCGCGCAAAAAATATGGGCGGCTTGATTAACTTTGACTTCTTGTATGGCGGCAGAGATAATACCTTTGGAATTTTTGGCGTAGGGCTCTCAAACTATAAGGTAGAGTTTGGACAATACGAAAAGGACTTTGGCCTTGGCGTGGTGCTAAGAGCTGGCGGTGGCTTTGCTCATAACCTAAAAAACAACACCTATCTCTTTGCAAACATCTTAGGCAGATACAGTCTAAAAAGTATGGAAGAAAATTTTGGCCTTACAAAAATTAGCTTAGGTAATTTATTTGCAATTGGCGTGAATGCTGGCGTAGCGTTTTAGCGGCGCTTGGATCTTATGGGTTTTGGCAGCGCTAGGATCTAAGCAAGGCTTGGATCTTGGCGCTAGCTTTGAATTTGCGCTTTGGCTTTAAAATCTTAACGTTAGATCTTGTGCTAGCTAGATCTTTGGCGCACCAGCTATAAGGTATAAGCCCCCACCGTGCGTTGGATCTTGGTAGATCCAGCGAGCCAAAGCACGCGCAAAACATTGGGCGGCGAAATCCAAAGCACCGTCAAGATCTTGTAAGATCTAAGTTAGCCATCTGCTAGGCTAGGATCTTGCAGGCTTGGCGGTGCTGGGATACGAACAAGGACTGGGATCTAGCAAGGCTTGGAACTTGGCGCATACAACGCACGGATTACGTTTAAGCGCGCTACGCATTTTGTTTTGGTATTAGGGTTAGATCTGCGCTCCCACTAAAGATCTTAGGGCTAGATCTTGCGCGGGCTGGTTGGCGCTTAGCCTTGCGGGTATTTTTGGCGCAAGAGTTTTTTGTCTATCTTACCGACGCTGGTTTTTTCTATTGCTTCAACAAACCTAAACTTAATTAGCATACCCTCCCTTGCTAAAATGCCCTTTTTGATGTATTCCTTTGTTAGGTCTAGGATTTCCTTTTCTATCTGCTTTTGCTCGCCGTCTTTTGCCACAATTAGCGCCAGCGGTCTTTCGCCCCATTTGCCGTCAAAAATGCCGATGACGGCAACTTCTACGACCTTCTCGTGGCGGTGGATAATGTCTTCAAGCCCAAGCGATGAGATCCACTCGCCGCCTACTTTTATTAGATCCTTGCCGCGGTCGGTGATTTTTACAAAGCCCTTTTCGTCTATGTTTGCGAAGTCGCCCGTGTGCAAAAAGCCGCCGCCCCAAAGCTCTTTGGAATTTTTCACGTCCTTAAAATAGCCGGGTGTGAGCCACGGGGTTTTTACGACTATCTCGCCTGTGTCTTCGCCGTTTGGCTTGACCTCGTGCGAGTATTCATCAACAACTTTAAGCTCAACAAGCGCAAGCGGCCTGCCGGTTTTTATTCTGATTTGCGCCTGCTCGTCTTGGCTTAGGTTTTCTTCACCGGGGCGAAGTTGAGAAAACGTCAAAAACGGGCAAGTTTCGCTCATTCCGTATCCGGTGAAGATGTCTATGCCCTTAGCAAGAGCCGCGTTGCAAAGGCTAAGCGGTAAGGCTGTCCCGCCTATTAGCACCTTCCACGCGCTAAGATCTACACTCTCTGCCTTTGGCGAGTTTAGGATCATATGTAAGATTGTCGGGACACAATGCGAAAACGTTACGCGGTGCTTGGAGATTAGATCTAAAAGGGCGTCTGGAATGTATTTTCCGGGATAGACTTGCTTTACGCCCATAAAGGTTGCGATGTATGGAAAACCCCAAGCGTGAACGTGGAACATCGGGGTTACGGGCATATAAACATCGCGCTGCGTGAAGTTTTGCCCGGCGGATGTGGAGATGCTAGCAATGACGCCAAGCGTGTGGAGCACAAGCTGGCGGTGAGTAAAATACACGCCCTTTGGCATACCCGTCGTCCCGGTTGTGTAAAAAATCGTTGCTATCGTGTTTTCATCGATGTCTTCAAAGATAAAATTTTGCGGCTGGCGGGATAGAAGATCTTCGTATTCGCCAGCGTACGTGAATGGAATGTCTTCAGCCGGCGCACCGTCGTTTATGATGACGTATTTCTTAACGGTGTCTATTCTGCCCTTTATGTTAGAGATTATCTGCAAAAATTCAAGGTTTAAAAACAGCACGTCGTCTTCGGCGTGGTCTATTGTGTAAAGGATCTGCTCGCTTGAAAGCCTGATGTTTATCATATGGAGTTTTGCGCCAATCATCGGGACGGCAAAATACATTTCTAGGTAGCGGTGTGAGTCGTAATCCATCATAGCAACTGTGTCGCCCCTTTTAATGCCAAGCTCACGCAAAAGGTTTGTTAGCTGCTTCACGCGCGCGCGGAATTCTGAATACGTAAAAGACTTAAGATCCTTATAAATAATGGTTTGGTTTGGATTGTCCGCGATTGGATTTTCAAAAAGCTTTTTGATGTTTAGCTCGTATTTTGAGCCTAGATTGATGAAATTTTCCATTTTCTTCCTTGAAAAAAGTCGTAATTATACACGCCAGATTTAAGAGATCTCTTAGGAGCGGATCTTAGGCTGAAATTTCCAGCAAGGTAAGCTCACTTGGCGCTAAAAATCTAATCGCCGGGCCCCAAAATCCCGTGCCGCGACTGACGTAAATTTGCGTATCGGCGCTGTGGCTGTAAAGCCCGGCAAGGTATGGCTGCTCTAGCGCCACAAGCAAAGAAAACGGGAAGATCTGCCCGCCGTGCGTGTGGCCGCTTAGCACAAGATCTGGGGCAAACTCTTCAAACTCAAAAATCTGCTTTGGCTGGTGAGATAACACGATTGTAGGAAAGCTAGGGTCGCAAGCCTTAAACGGCGCCTTAAAATCGTGCGGAAGGCCTAGGCGCCTTGCCATTAGATCTTGCAAGCCAACAAGATTAAACCGCCCGTCAATTACCAAATGCTCGTCTTTGAGCGTCCTAATACCAAGATCTGCTAGCCCGGCTAGGATCTTTGGCGTATCGTAAAAATACTCGTGATTGCCAAGGCAATAATACGTGCCGTATTTTGAGCGCAAATTTTTAAGAGAGGCTAGATCTCCAAGCACTAGATCTGGCTCGCCGTCAATTAAATCGCCCGTGATTGCCACAAGATCTGGCTCAAGCGCGTTTATGCGCCGCACAAGCTCGCAAACGAACTTTTTATTCGTGGCGTTGCCGACGTGCACGTCCGTAATTTGCACGATTTTTAGTGGGTGCTCTAAGCGCGGCAACTTAACGGCAACCTTTTTTAAGCCCGGCTGCCTTGCGCCCTCAAATAAGCCACGAAGCGCGTAGCCGGCAAAGATAAACAAAATGCCAAGATCTAAAAAAGATTTAAGCGCGCGTCTCCTGCTAGGATCTAGGGCTAGATCCGGCACTGAATTTGGCGTGGCGGTTTTTGCCCCAAGCCGCGCGATGAGTAATAAAAGATCATAAAGTAGCGCCGTTGCAAAAAGCATAAAAGCCACACCAAGACAAATAGCCAAAACGTGCATAAGCGGCTTAGCCACAAGCGTGGTTTTAAATAGCGCCAAGTAGCCCACTTCACCGCTAACAATCAAGGCAAAAAAGATCTTCAAAAGCCGCTTGTATGGCGCCTTGAAATCCAACTTTGCGATGAGCCTTTTATATGTATAGATGTTGATTAAAACTAAAACCGTAAAAAATAGCGCGGAGAAAATCACCTTAAAAAGCATAGCCGAATTCTACAAATTTTTACCTTTTCTTGCCTTTGGAATAGAAGTTGCTAGCTATTAGGCTGAAATTCCACAAAAAGGTTACGGTATGAGTTTTATAATTAACACGAACATTAGTGCTATGAACGCATCTGCCAACACTAGTTTCGTTACTTATGAACTTAAAAACTCACTTGAAAAACTCTCTAGCGGGCTTCGTATTAACAAGGCCGCAGACGACTCTTCAGGTATGGCTATTGCAGATAGCCTAAGATCTCAATCTAATACGCTCGGTCAGGCGATTAGAAACGCAAACGACGCGATGGGTATGATCCAAGTGGCTGACAAAGCGATGGACGAACAGCTAAAGATCCTAGACACAATCAAGGTTAAAGCCACACAAGCCGCGCAAGATTCACAAAGCGCAAGCTCCCGCCAAGCCATTCAAGCAGATATTATACGGCTAATTGAACAGCTAGATAACATCGCCATCCAAACGTCTTACAACGGCATTAATATGCTAGCGGGAAGCTTTACAAACAAAGAGTTTCAAGTTGGCGCGTTTTCTAATGAAACGATAAAATCAAGCATTGGAGCAACGACGTCTAATAAAATAGGAAGTATCCGCAAGGAAACAACAAAAACTCTAACAGCAGCTGAAGTGGTAAAACTAAAGTTTAGAAACCCAACCGGTGGTGCGGACATTCAGCTAGAAGGCATTAGGGTTTCAACAAGCGCAGGCACAGGGCTTGGCGCGCTAGCAGAAGCCATTAACAAAAACTCAAACGAACTCGGCGTGCGCGCCTTTGCAACGGTTATTAGCACGGGAAACACAACAGTAGGAACGGCAGCAGCTGGCAACGCAACCACAACAAGCATTAAAGATCTTGTCATAAACGGCATTAAGATAGGTAACATCGACAACATCAAAAATAACGATGAAAACGGCTCAATCGTCAACTCAA
>CAUTXO010000021.1:0-25590 GCA_963542625.1 uncultured Helicobacteraceae bacterium
TGCGAGCCACCACGCCCTTTGCCCCCATACCCCCTAAACCCCAGCACGCTTTCAAAGGTGCATAGCCTTTGGCTATGCTTTTTGCAAAAAAACAAACCGCATTGCTTTAGATCTAGTCCAACCGTGTCCGCGTGGATTTTTTAAGCGGGGGGGGGGGCATAATTTGCTACTTACTAATCTGTTTATTTAAGGATAGCGATGAGATTGTTACGAATAGCCGTTGCCGTGTGCGGTTTGATAAGCCTTTGCAGCGCGCAAGATCCGCGCCGGCTGCTAGCGGAGTGCGACGCCGGCAAGGCGCAGAGCTGTTTGGAGCTTGGGTATTTATACAGGGGCGCGTATTATTCGCTAAGCTCTGCCACGAAGCTAAAGGAGGCAAACGCGCTCTATGAAAGGGCTTGCCAGCTTGGGGACAGCAGGGGTTGCTACGAGCTTGCGCGTTTATACGAGGCGGGGCAGGACATACGATATGATCCATCGCGCGCAGTTAAGTTGCACGAAAGGTCGTGCGCGCTTGGATACGGCGAGGCTTGCTTTAGGCTTGGGGATTTATATGCTGCCAAGCTATACGGCGCGGGGGTAGATGGCGCTGGATCTAGCGATTATCCGCGCGCGGTGGAGCTTTACAAAAAGGCTTGCGAGCTGGAAAAAAGCCGGGCGTGCTTAAAACTTGGCGCGATTTTTGAGAGCGGGAAGCTAGCCGGGCGCGACAACAAAGCCGCACAGGAATTTTTTGGCAAGGCTTGCGACCTTGGGGATAGAAACGGTTGTCGCAATTACAAACGGCTGAGTGAAGAGTGCTCGTTTATTGCTCGGCTTTTTGGCTCGTGCTGAGCTAATAGATCTATGGGCTATGGCGGGAGATCTAAGGTTAGGATTTGCTAGCTGGATTTGCGTTAGATCTTTGCGCTTGGATCTAGGGCTAGGATCTTGAGCTAGGTTCTTACGCGCGCTTGGCTTAGATCTTGCCCGCTGGATCTTGACTAGGATCTTATGGCGGAGATCTAGGGTGCCTATTAGATCTTGCGTTTTTTCTGGGGATTAGATCTTGACTAAGATCTGTTAGCTAGATCCACGCTAGATCTAAGCGCTTGTGTTTTTTCTTTTATGGTGCGCCTTTGGCGCTTTGTTTTTTTAAATTATGAGGGTAGATCTTGAGCTAGGATCTTGTGGCTAAAATCTAAGGCACCATTCGATCTTATGTTTTTTTCAAAGGGGAAGGGGGCTTGAATTGCTGCGTCACGGCTCCCGTTCCCCTTTGGATCCCTAACCCCCGACGACGCTCATTAAGGGGCATATGCTTTTCTTAGAAAAGCATATGCAATAAAAATTGCATAGCCAAAGGCTATGCACCATTGAAAGCGTGCTGTGGTTTAGTGGGTATGGGGGCAAAGGGCGTGGTGGCTCGCAACTTGACCCCCTTTCCCCCAAAAAAAGATCTTAGTCCAAGATCTAATACTAGATTCAGCTAACAGATCCTAGTCAAGATCTGCCCCCTTTTTCCTAATAAAAAAAGATACACTGGCTTAAGTCGTGAATAATCACAAACTGTGCGCGAGTTTTTGGTGGATCGGGCTTATGGTTTTGTGTTTTTGTTAGCAAGCTACGCCTTAGATCTTGAAGTTTAGCGCGAGTGTGCGCGGGATCTAAGCGTGGTTTGGATTTCTTGGCTTGCAAGATCTAAGGCTCAAGATCTGGCGTTAAGATCTCTTGTATCATACTCTCCAAGAAACGCATATTTTTTTAGGTTCTTGAACTTGAGCGCTTGGCGGTGCTTGGATCTGTAAGATCTAGCACCGCGTGCCGAGCGGTTAAGATCTAAAGCACAGATCTTGCTGTGGTTAGTGGCGGGGCGTGTTTTTTGTGCTTGGTAGGTAATCTTAACTTTTGCAGCGTGTCAAGATCTTTGGCATTGGAGCAGTAAGATCTAGGGCGCAAGATCTAAATTCTAAAGATCCACTGCTCCTGCAATAGATCCGTTCGTGCCGCATTGCAACGCACACGCACCGCGCCGCGCGGAGTAGTTATTCGCGCAAGGGCTAGCAAATTCATAGGCGAGCAAATCAGCGGCGCTGTTTAGCAAGCCAATAAGCGAGCAAGCCCCGCGCACTTAGCAAACCGCACCACGCCCTAGCAAATGCGCGGCAGCAACTCGCCCTTAGGAAAATCCAGAAAGCGCGAAGATCCGTAGGCGTTTTTTAGCACCACGCCCTTGCCTTTAGAGACGCTACCGATGATGGCGGCGTTTTTGTTAAAGCCTTGCAAAATTTCTAGCGCTTTTTTGGCGTCCTTTGGCGCGGTGGCTAGCACAAACGTGCCTTCGTTGGCAAGGTCAAAGGGGTCAAAGCCTAGCATTTCGCAAAAGCCGCTGACCGCGTCGCTTATCACGCAGGCGTTTTCTTCGATGACGATTTGCTTTTTTGCCACCGCGCTCCACTCGTTTAGCACAGCGCTTAGCCCACCGCGCGTGGCGTCGCGCATTGCGTGGAGTTCTAATCCCGCTCCAAGCAGGGCGCTGACTTCTTGCCACAGGCTTTTGCAGTCGCTTTGTATCGGCGCACTTAGGTCAAGCTCCTCGCGCAAAGCCATAATGCACGATGAGTGGCAGCCGATGTCTCTTGAGAGCAAAATGGCGTCGCCATCGCAAAGCTCCCGCGCGCCTAAATTTTCATACAAAACTTCACCGATGCCGCTTGTGTTTATGAATATGCCATCGCAAACGCCCTTGGGGACGACTTTTGTATCGCCCGTTACGATCTGTGCGCCCGCTAGCCTTAGCTCCTGCGCCATTGAAGCGGCGATTTTTTTGAGATCCGAGAGCAAAAAGCCTTCTTCTATTATAAAGCCCGCGCTTAAATAAAGCGGTTTTGCGCCCATCATTGCAAGATCATTGCACGTGCCGGCAATTGCTAGCTTGCCGATGTCTCCGCCTGGAAAAAAACGCGGAGAAACGACGAAGCTATCCGTGCTAAAGGCGATTTTTTTGCCAACGCTAAGCAGCGCCGCGTCTTCTTGGCTGGCTAAAAGCTCATTGCCAAAGGCCTTGAAAAACACGGATTTAATAAGCTCGGCAGTCTCGCGCGAGCCCCCGCCGTGAAAAAGCTGAACGGCTTGCATTAGTAGCTTTTTATCTCCATTTTGTAGTGCTTTTGGTATTCGCTCACTAACGCCGGGTTTTCTAGCATTTGCAGCACCATAAGCTCTAGCTTTGGTAGATCCTTAGCGTCTGATTTTGCTGTGATTGTAAGCTCAAAGTTTTGGTGTTCGGGCTTATAGATCTTGGCGTATTCGTGCAGGACTTCAAGCGGGCTTTCTTGCAGGTTTTTTATTATCTCCGCGTTACGCTGGCTCTTAAACTCATCAAAAGTTTGTCCCGCGCCTTCTATTTTATAGGCTTCGTAAGCCATCATATTGGATAAATTCGCATCCTTTGCCCTAAAAATAAACTTCGCGTCCGTTAGCTTTGGCTCATCTGGCGTGCTAGTTTGTATAGCCATATCAAATTTAAAAAGCGCGTTTTCAAAGGCTAGGCTTTCAAGATCTAACGCATTTACCTTGCTTTTATTGGCGTTAAAAGCCGCCGCCAAATGCACGTCGAAGCTATTTGAAACGTATTCTAGGAGATTATCCATTTGCGCTTTGTCGATGTTTGGGTTTAGGGATAGCAGCGCCCTTAGCGGATCTAGCACGTCAATTCCCGTTAGGCTAAGATCTAGCCTGAGATCTTTAAAATCATCTCCTAGCGCCGCAAGATCTAGCGCCTGTGCCACGTCTTTTAGGATGAATTTTTTTGCCTTAACCACGCCAAAAACCTGCGTTTGCGCTATGTCGCTAATCTCGCAATCGGTTTTCAAAACCCCGCTACAACTAACGCCGCTATACGTGAAGCCCGCGGATTTCACGCGCTCTTCTAAGTGCTCTTTTGCGACGGAGTTTTTGTAAAGAACCCCGCCAATAGCAAGGCCCGCTAAGATAATGCCAAGCCCTGATAGATAGATCTTTTTCATTTTTTTTCCTTGAATGGATTTTTTGGCGAATAATATCAAAACTTAAATTACCACCCTAGACTCCAAAGCCTTAGCAAGCGAGACGCTATCAACGTTTTCTAGGCTCACGCCCGTTGGCACGCCCTGCGCTATTTTTGTGAATTTAATCTCAAGATCTTTAAGCTTTTCTTGAATGAAATATATGATCGCGTCGTTTCCAAGCGTCGGCGCAAAGGCAAAAATAATCTCTTCCACGCCATCACTAGCTAGCTCTACAAGCTGCTTGATGTCGTTTTGCGCGTCCTCATAAACAAAGTAGCGCCCGTTATAAAACCCGCTTTCTTCTATCGTGAGAATGTCCTTTGCGCCTGAAACAATGCAGAGTTTTTCCCTTTGGCGCGTTTCGTCGCAACAGATCTCGCACAGCTCGTTTTCGCTGATGTTTTTGCAAATGCTGCATTTTTTGATGTTTAAAACGGCGTTTTCTATGCTGTGCGCTAGGTTAATGGCGGCAAAACCGTCTTCATAAACCATAAAAAACGCTAGGTTTCGCGCGGATTTTTTGCCGATTGATGGCAAGCCTTCAAGCGCGCTTACAAGCCTTTCAAAACTCGCGATTGTTTTTATGAATTGCCTTTGAAAAATTCGCTCACCAAGCCCTCTACGCCTTGATTTACCATTGCAAAAACATTGACAAAAACGTCAAAATTATCCGTGAAAAAGGGGTCTGGAATGTCTTCGCCGCCAAGCCCAAAATTGCCAAGCTTAACGACGCTTTTTAGCCCAAGATCTTGAATGGCTTTTATGCCTAGCGCGTCAAACCCGACGATTAAATCAAAGCTCTCCCCAAGCGCTAGATCCAAGGGCTCGACCGTGAATTCTGCGATGTTTAGCCCGTGAATGGAGGCGGTTTTAATGGCGTTTGAAGCCGCTACGCCGCCGTCATCGCATTTATTTATCGCCGCAGAGCTTACGATTAGCGATGGCTTTTTCTGGTGCAAAATGGCGCGCGCAAAGGCGGAGCGACAGATCCCACCCGATGAAACGAACAAAACCGATTTAATATTTTCTTTCATAGCGGGGATCTTACAAAAATTAACATTTAAATCTAAATTGTGCGCGGGGCGGCAAAACCTTTGGCGCGAGCGTTAACCTTTTATTTACTGTTTTGAGAAATAATTCCAGCACCCTAATTCAAACAACTCCTTTTTGCTTAGGGGGCTCTTAACGAGCTCCCTGAGTTTTTCCTTTTTTTTGATTTTTTGTTTTTCGCGCTAGGTTTTGCCCGCGCTGTTTGCGTTTGGATCTTGACGTTTAGATCTTACCCACGCTTGCGTTTTGGATCTTGCGCCGCTCCTTTGCGCGCTTGGATCTCCCCGCCGCGCCGTTTGTGTTTAGATCTTGACGTTTAGATCTTGCCGCCGCTTGCCGCTTATTGCATTTTCATAGAAAAATCCAGCCAAACCGCCTGATGTATAGGGCTACCTGTGCTTACGTAATCCACGCCAAGATCTTTGTAAAGTCCGATTGTTTGCAAGGTGATATTCCCGCTTGCTTCTACCTTTGCCGCGGGGTTAATCGCCGCCCTTAGCGCCAGCACTTCTTTTGTTTGCTCTAGGCTCATATTGTCGCACATAATGATATCTGCGCCAGCTTCAAGCGCCACCCTTGCCGCGCTAGGATCTTCGCATTCAACTTCAATGAGCGCCGTAACGGGGATATTTTTTCTAGCATTTTGAATGAAAGCGCCAAGATCTGTGATGGTTTTTAGGTGCGTATCCTTTAGCATTAGGCAGTCATCAAGCCCCATTCGGTGATTGGTAGCGCCGCCTATTCGCGAGGCGTATTTTTCAAACTCCCGCAGAAGCGGGCGGGTTTTGCGCGTGTCTAAAAGCCGCGCAGAGCCCCCTTGCAAGGCGCGCGCGTAGGCATTTGCTAGGCTTGCTATCCCGCTTGCGTGCTGCAAGATATTTAGGAGCGTTCGCTCGGCGCTCAAAATCACGCGCTGTTCGCCGCTAAGCTTTAAGAGCACATCGCCCGGGCTAATCGCGTCGCCATCGTGTTTTTTAAAATCCGCGCTTAAATTTACTAGCCGCAAGAGCTCTTTCGCATAGACTTCGCCCGCGAAGATCCCGCTAGATTTGGAGCGCACAAACGCCCCCGCCTCGCACGCGCACGCGCACCGCCAAAACAAATCGCCCCTGCCCGTATCTTCAAGCAGCGCCGCTTCTACAAACCTTTTAACATCAAGCATCGTCTATTGCCTTTTAAAATTGTTATTGTATAATCCCCCGCAAAAATTTATGGGGATCTGGTGCTTAAAAAACTCTTAGTATATCTCATCGCGCTTACGTTTTCTTACGCTCTTGATGTGAATTCATCCATTTGGCAAAAGGGCGAGACGTTTTTATCCTACCTAGAAGCTAATCAAATACCGCAAAAAACTTACTACGGCATTGACGATGAAGATACGCAAGATTTGGCGCGTATGATATTTGCTGGCACGCGCTTTTTTGAGGCAAGGGACGAGGCGGGCGTGCTTCATTACTCGCTTATCCCCGTGAGCGAGGACGTCGGGATCTTACTCAAGCGCCAAGCTGACGCTAGCTATTCTTTTGAAGCGGTGGAGCTAGACTATGAAATCTACAAAGAAAGCGTGAGTTTTAAGCTGCAAAGCTCCGTGCTGCAAGATCTTAAGAAGATCTCTGGCAATTCAAAGCTAGCGACGGAGATGTCGGATGTGTTTAATGACATCGTCGATTTTAGAAAAGATCTGCAAAAAGACGACCAAATTAGCATTATTTACGAGCGCAAGATCCGCCTAGGGCAAACGTGGGGTATGCCGCTTGTGCTTGCGGCGTTTATGGAGAACAATAAAAAGAAAAAATACGCCTTTTACAATCCAAAAGACGAGGGCTACTACGACGAAAACGCAAAGCCGCTTAAGGGTATGTTTTTGAAGTATCCGATGGAATTTACGCGCATTAGCTCGCCCTTTTCACGCGGGAGAATGCACCCGATCTTACACACGATCCGCCCGCATTATGGCATTGATTACGTGGCAAAAATCGGCACGCCTGTTAAAAGCGTGGCGGACGGGACGGTGGTTTATGTCGGCACTAAAGGCGGCTATGGCAAGGCGGTTATCATTCAGCACAAAAACGGCTGGCGCACCATTTACGCGCACCTAAACGGCTACGCAAAAATTTCCCGCGGGAAGCGCGTGCGGCAGGGGCAACTTATCGCGTTTATGGGGAACACGGGGCTTAGCACTGGGCCGCATTTGCACTTTGGCGTTTATAAAAAGAACGATCCTTTCAACCCCGCGCGCCTAAAAAGCATAAAAAAAGACGGGCTAAGCGGTAAGGCAAAGCAAGAATACCTAGCCGCGTCGTCGGATCTAAAGCTTAGGCTGCTTGAAATTTCTACGCAAAAGCTAGATGAGATCGTGCGTCTTGCCCTTTTAAAGCAGCCCGCAAGCAAAAGCTATTGAAGTTTTACTACCACGCGCGCGCGGGCGAGAGCGGGCTTGTTTTAGACGGCGAGATCTTCCACCAGCTAGCAAGGGTTAAGCGCCAAAAAAGCGGCAGGGTGGATCTTGTCAATTTCAAAGACGGCGCGGTTTATACCTATGAGCTTAGCGCGGGGGCAAGATCTAGCGAGCTTAAAGCACAGCTTATGTCAAGCCACCAAGCGCAAGATCCAACGCAAGATCTAGGGCGAGATCTGACGCAAGATCTAAGGCGAGAACCAATGCGGGATTTGGGGCAAGATCTAGGTCAAGATCTAACGCGAGATCCGACGCGGGATTTGGAGAAAGATCTAGCACAAGATCCAACGCAAGATCCACGCCCAGCGCTCCGCCCCACGAACGCAAAAGGCATTCACCTAGCTTGGGCGGTGGTAGATCCTAAGACGCTTGAGAAAACGCTCCCCTTTTTAAACGAGCTAGGCGTGGAGAAGCTCTCGTTTGTTTGGACGCACAGAAGCCAAAGGAATTTTGCGCCAAATTTAGCTAGGCTTGAAAAAATCGCCATCAATTCATCTTGCCAGTGCGGCAGAACGGATCTTATGCGCTTTGAAGTTTTTGCTTCCTTGCGCGAATTTTTGAGTGCCTATCCAAACGCATCGTATTTAGATTTTGGCGGCAAGGAAAGACTTGCAAACCCGCCTATGCCGCTTTTAATCGGCGCAGAGGGTGGCTTTGCAAGAGAGGATCTAGAAGCCCTGCGGGGGCAGAGATCTTTTTGCCTAGACCACACCCTGACGCTAAAAAGCCAAACGGCAATCATCGCCGCCGCGGCAAGTTTTATCTTTGTATAATGCAGCCACGAAAGGTTTGGCGATGGTAAAAATAGGGCTTGTGGGGGCTGGCACGGTCGGCTCTAGCGTGATAAAGATCCTAGAACAAAACAAAGACATCATAAAAGCGCGCGCGGGCGATGAGATTGCCATAAAGCGCGTGGTGGTTAAAGATCCTAGCAAAAAGCGCGGCTGGCGCTTGCCAACTAGCGCGGATCTAAACGACGTCTTGCAAGACCCTGAAATTAGCATTGTGCTAGAGCTAATGGGCGGCGTGGATAGGGCAAAAGACGTGGTTGAGCGCGCGCTTGCAGCTGGTAAGAGCGTCGTTACCGCTAACAAAGCCTTGCTTGCCTATCACCGCTACGAGCTTGAACGCCTTGCGAAAAACTCCGTGCTTGCCTATGAAGCAAGCGTCGCGGGCGGCATTCCTATTATAAAAGCGCTTAGAGACGGGCTTGGCGCAAATCACATCACGTCCATCAAGGGCATAATAAACGGCACGTGCAACTATATGCTAACAAAAATGGCAAAAGATGGCACGAGCTTTGAAGCCGCGCTGAAAGAAGCGCAAGATCTAGGCTATGCAGAAGCCGACCCTAGCTTTGACATCGGCGGTTTTGACGCCTCGCACAAGTTGCTAATCCTAGCTAGCATTGCGTATGGCATTCGCGCTAAGCCTGAAGACATTTTAATTGAAGGTATAGAAGGCATCACAAAAGACGACGTGAATTTTGCGAGCGAGTTTGGCTACGTCATCAAGCATTTAGGCATCGCCAAGCGCAGCGGGGGGCGCGTGAGTTTGCGCGTGCATTCGGCGCTGATTGCAAAAGATCAAATGATAGCAAAGGTTGATGGCGTGCTAAATGGCGTATCCGTCGTGGGCGATTGCGTGGGCGAGACGCTCTACTACGGCGCGGGCGCGGGTGGGGACGCAACGGCAAGCGCGGTAATTTCAGACATCATAGACATCGTGCGCGGGAACCGCCAAACGCCAATGCTAGGCTACAAAGGCGCGCTGGAAGCGAATTTGCAGCTAATGGATAAGGACGAGATAGATACGAAGTATTACGTCAGGATCTTAGTTGATGATAAGCCGGGCGTCCTAGCGCAAATTACGTCCATTTTGGCGCAGAATGAAATTTCTGTGGAAACTCTGCTGCAAAAAACGCAAAGCAGCCACGCGCAAATCCTTTTTTCAACGCACACGGCAAGGGAAAAGGACGTGCAAAAAAGCTTGCAAAATATAGAAGCGCTTGAAGCGGTTTTGCAAAAGCCCGTGATGATACGGATAGAAGATTAATATGCGCGGGGGGGGGTGGATTTTGGGCGCGGTGGATCTTTGGCGCAGATCCGCGCAAGATCTAGGATCTAAGGCTTGGTATGCACGAGTATAGCGTTGTAAAATCTTTAATTGATCTGTGCGAAGAAAACGCGCTGGCAAACGGCAAGGCAAGGGTTTTAAAGGTTGAGGTTAAAGTTGGCGTTTTAAGCGGGATTGAGCCGCAGCTTTTGCAACTAGCTTTTGATACCTTTAAAGAAGGCACGATGTGTGCTGGCGCTGAATTTTTTATGCACGTTCAAAAGGTGCAGATCTTATGCCACGCCTGCCAAAGAGAGCAAACGCTTGAAAAAAACGAGTTTTTATGTCCGGCGTGCGGCGCGGCGGATCTAGACGTTTTAGACGGGGAAGAGGCGTATCTTATGCGGCTAGAACTTGACGATTAAAAGTCCTAATGTTCTATAATACAAGCAGTTAAATGAAAGGATTAGATTTGAAAGCAGAAAGAGTGATAGACGAGACATACAAAACAAAGGTCGCGTATTTTTCTATGGAATTTGCGATACATCAGGCGCTAAAGATCTACTCAGGTGGGCTTGGGTTTTTAGCCGGCTCTCATATGCGAAGCGCGTATGATCTAAAGCAAAACGTCGTCGGCGTGGGGATCTTGTGGAGCTTTGGCTACTACGACCAAAGCCGCACGGAAGATAATTTTATGAAGCCAGCTTTTAGGCGCAAAAATTATTCGTTTTTAAAAGACACGGGTATTTACGCGGAAGTTTTTATAAACGGCAATCCCATTAAAGTAAAGGCGTTTTTGCTAGAAGCGCACGTGTTTAAAACCGCGCCTATATACTTGCTAACAACGGATTTGCCAGAAAACGACTTTCTATCCCGCACCATTACGCATAAGCTTTACGACTCATACGACGAAACGCGCCTAGCGCAAGAGATTGTGCTAGGCATTGGGGGCGCGAAAGTGCTAGAAGCGCTTGGTGAGACGCCTGATATTTACCATATGAACGAGGGGCATTCCTTGCCGCTTGCGTTTCATTTATACGGCAGATACGGCAGCATTGATGAAGTGCGCCGCCGCGTGGTATTTACAACTCACACGCCAGAGCGCGCGGGGAATGAAGAGCACAGCGTGCATCGTATGACGAAAATGGGCTTTTTTAATGGGCTAACAGAAGAAAAAGTGCGCGAGATTTTAGGGCTAGACCGCGATACCTTTAGCTTAACCGTTGGCGCAATTAAACTTAGCAAGCGCACTAACGGCGTTTCTAAGATCCACGCGGAAGTGGCGAATAAAATGTGGGATAGATATCTAGATGGGCACGAGATAATCTCCATTACAAACGCGCAAAATAAGGGCTTTTGGATGGATAAGGAGATCCAAAGAGCTTACGAAGAAGGCGAGGATTACCAGCTCCTAGCTAGAAAAAAACACAATAAAAAACAGCTGTTTGATATTGTGGCGGATCAAACGGGCAAACTCTTTGACGCAAACGTTTTGACGATTGTTTGGGCGCGGCGTTTTGCCGAATACAAGCGTGCTAGTTTGCTAATTAAAGACTTCCAGCGCTTTAAAAATCTTGTTTCAAGAGATGATAAGCCCATCCAAGTTATTTGGGCGGGCAAACCGCACCCGGCGGATTCTAATGCCATCAATATTTTTAACCAGCTTGTGGATATGACAAAGGATCTTAAGCGTTGCGCGGTGCTTGTTGGATACGAGCTAGATCTTTCTATGAGCCTAAAAAAGGGCGCAGACGTTTGGCTGAATAACCCGCGTCACACAAGAGAAGCAAGCGGAACAAGCGGAATGAGCGCGTCTTTTAACGGGGCGATACACTTTTCCATCGATGACGGCTGGCACCCAGAATTTGCCAAAGACGGCGTGAATGCCTTTACCATTCCAACACTTGCGCCGGGACTAGAGATTGACGAAATAGATAGGCAAGATCATCAAAATATGATGGACGTGTTAGAAAATAGAATTATCCCGACGTATTACGACAACCGCCAGAAGTGGGTTGAGATGATGAAAGCGTCCATTGGTGACTCCGTGCTTTCTTTTGATAGCGCGCGAATGGCTAAAGAATACTACGAAAAGATGTATAATTTTTAGAATAGGGGGAAAAAATGAAAGCAGTTGTAATGGCAGGGGGGTTTGGGACTAGAATAGCGCCGCTTACGAATTCTATTCCTAAGCCTATGCTTCCTATCTTAAACAAGCCGATGATGGAAGATGTGATTGTCAGGTTAAGAGAAATTGGGGTTAAAGAGTTCATCGTTCTTTTGTATTTCAAGCCCGAAGTCATTCAAGATTACTTTAAAGATGGTTCAGATCTTGGGATCAAAATAAAATACGTAATCCCAGATGATGATTACGGCACGGCGGGCGCTGTGAAAAAGGCGGCAAAGCTAATTGGGAAAAACCCTTTTATCGTCGTTAGCGGGGATCTAATCACAGACTTTGACTTTCAAAAGATCCTAGACTTTCACAAGGCAAAAAAATCCAAAGTTACCATCACGCTTACGTCTGTTACGGATCCTTTGCAGTTTGGCGTTGTGATTTGCGATAGCGAAGGAAAAATAAAAAGATTTTTAGAAAAACCTAGCTGGGGCGAAGTTTTTAGCGACACAATAAACACCGGGATCTACGTGTTTGAGCCAGAGATCTTAGACGAGATCCCAGAAAACGTGAATTTTGATTTCTCAAAAGATCTTTTTCCAAAGCTGATGAAAAACAACTTAGATCTTTGGGGCTACGACGCGCGCGGCTATTGGCGCGACGTGGGGAACCCGCTTAGCTACCGCGATGTGGTGGAAGATATTTTAGCTGGATCTGTGAATTTCACCTTTAAGGGCGAAAAGCTAAACATAGACAAGGGCGTTTTGTATGTTGGCGAGGGCGTTCATCTTGGCAAGGACATACAGGTAAAAGGCATTAACATCTTAGCCGACGCCGTTACCATAGAGCCAGGCGTTACCTTGCAAAATTGCGTCATCGGCGCAAATACAATCATAGACAAAAACGCCAGCGTTAAAAACTCTACGCTTTGGGATGGTTGCTACGTTGGCGAAAAGGCGGTTATTAATAATTGCGTTGTTTGCAGCAACACAAGCATTGCAAAAAAATGCGAGATCTCACAAGGCGCCATCATCGCGGAAAAATGTGAGCTAGAGCAAAACGTCAAGGTGGCAAAAGACGTCATCATTTGGCCGAATAAGCTCATCGAAGAATCGTCGATTATTAGCCAAAACGTCATTTGGGGCGATAGATACAAGCGCTCCATTTTTGAAGGCGGCAAGGTGCGCGGGCATTCAAACGTTGAGCTTTCGTGCGGCGTATCCGTTAAGCTTGGTGAAAGCTTTGGGACGCTTTTGCCAATAGGCAGCAAGGTTTATGTAAGCCGCGATTATCACCACGCCTCAAGAATGCTAAAGCACGCGTTTGTTGGCGGGCTTTTGGCCTCTGGTATTGAGATTGTAAATTCGCGCTTTGTCCCGTCAAACATTCTAATTAACAGCCTTTTAAAAAACGATGAAATAGAAGCGGGCGTGCATTTTAGGCAATCAGAAACCAACGCGCTAGAAACGGAGATCTTGTTTTACGACAAAAACGGAATGCTAATTAACACGACGACGGAGAAAAATTGCGAGCGCGTGTTTTTTAGGGAAAATTTTAGGCGGGTTAGCAACGGCGAGCTTGGCGATATTACAGACGATAACACGCTCGTGCCTTCTTACCTAAAGCGTTTTACGAAAAAAATCGACGCAAAAAGCATCATCCTTTCAAACTCAAAGTTTCTTTTTGACTTGCTTTATGGCACGACATCGACTGTTTTTCCAGAGATCCTAAACCGCCTTAGCATTGAAAACATTATGGTTAATTCGTATTTTGACGACAAAAAACTATCAAAACTACCTATTAACATTGTTTCGTCCGAAGAAAACGCGAAAAAAATCATCAGGACGCTTGGCTTTGACGGCGGATTTTTAATTTACCCGCACGGCAAAAAGCTTGAGCTTGTGTGTGATAATGGCAATTTGTTGCCAAGCCAGATTAGCCTTTTGGTTGTGCTTTGGCTTTTAAACGAGCTTAGCACCTCTGTTAAGAAGGTGTATTTGCCCGTTTTTGCGCCCGATATTTTAGACAGCCAGTTTAGCAAGCTAAAGATCAAGCGCTCTAAGATTAATAACCTAAAATTCGACGAGCTCTCCAAATACGATCTAATCAGCGATTGCGACGGTTGCTTTGCTTTTAGCGAGTTTGGCATCAATTACGACGCTATGTTTTCGTCGGTAAAAATCATCGAGCTTTTGGCGCTAGCGCAAATGAAAATATCGCAAATCGTGGCTAAGATCCCTAAGTTTTTTTACACGCACGAAGTTGTCGAGTGCAATCTTGAATTAAAGGGCTTTATGATGCGTAAATTCACCGCCGAAGCGATGGGAAAGGAATCTTCTTTTGAAGACGGCGTGAAAATCATCGAGCAAGATCTAAAGGTTACGATGATCCCGGATCAATACGCGGAGAATTTGCATCTTTACATAGAAGCCAAAGACGAAGCCGCTGGCAAAAAAGCCCTAAGCGCGTATAGGGAAAAAATCGCCGCGTGGATCCAAGAAGGCTCTAAGTGAAAAAACTAAACCTTGTTTTTTTGTGGCATATGCACCAGCCGTATTATAAGGACAACGTCATAGACGAATACCTTATGCCCTGGGTGTTTTTGCACGCCATTAAAGACTATTACGAGCTTTTATGGCTCCACGAAACGCACGGTATAAAGGCGATTTTTAACCTTGTGCCATCGCTTATCGTGCAGCTAGAAGATTACTCAACAAACCTAGGCAAGGACAAGCTTTTAAAGGTGATGATGAAAGATCCAGCCACCCTTAGCGCGGGCGAGCTTGGCGTGATAGATGAATATTGCTTTAGCGCCAACAAAGAAAGGATGATCTTGCCCTTTGCGCGTTACTATGAGCTGTATCAAAAACGCGGCAATTACTTCAGCCCGCAAGACATCTTAGATCTAGAAGTGCTTTTTATCCTAGCTTGGTGCGGGAATTACTTGCGCCAAAACGATAAAACCGTTATGGAGCTCATACAAAAGGGGCAAAATTACAGCCTTGCGGATAAAGAGCGCTTGTTTTTGGCCTTGCAGAGCTTTTTAAAAACCATACTTGCTAAGTATAAAAGCTTGCAAGAAGCGGGGCTAATTAGCGTTTTTACCACGCCGTTTTACCACCCCATAACGCCTATTTTGTTAGATCCAAGATCTACAAAAGAAGCCAATTCTAAAACGCCCGTTGCCGAGACGGGTGCAATGAGCGATGATGCGCTATTTCACACAAAAGAAGCCGTCGCGCTTTATGAAAAGACTTTTGGGTGCGCGCCTAAGGGCTTTTGGCCCGCAGAAGGCGCGCTAAGCCAAGCAGCGCTTGAGCTTTTTAGCGCCAATGGCATAAGCTATGTTTGCAGCGATGAAGAGTTGCTATTTAAAAGCGTGCAAAACCTAAAGCGTCAAGATCTATACAAGCCATACAGGGTGAATTTTAACGGCAAAGACGTGTTTTTGCTCTTTAGAGACAAGGCGCTTAGCGACTTAATAGGCTTTACGTATTCTAATATGCCCGCGCAAGATGCTGTGAATAACTTCATCGATAACCTAAAAAAGATCTACTACGGGTCAGGCTTTAACCCAATCGTGAGCGTTTTTTTAGACGGCGAAAACGCGTGGGAGTATTACCAAAACAACGGCTATGATTTTTTTAACGCCTTGTTTGCGCGCCTAAATCAAGAGGATTTTATCCAAACAAATCACATCGGCGGGCTGGATCTAAGCTATGCCGATGAAATCAAAAGTTTCAAGCCCGGCAGTTGGATTAACGGCTGTTTTGATACGTGGATGGGGCACAGAGAAAAAAACATCGCGTGGGAGCGGCTTTTTAACACCTACAAAGACTACAAAACGTTTGAAAACTTGAGCCTAGAGCAAAGGCAAAAAATAGAAGAAGAGATCCACATTGCGCAAGGCAGCGACTGGTTTTGGTGGTATGGCGACGACCACTACACGCCGCTTGCGGGCGAGTTTGACGCTGGCTTTAGAAAACACTTGCAAAACGTTTATTACATCGCGCAAAAAGAAATTCCAAGCGTGCTTTTTGAGCCCATCAAAAAACTTTCAAAAGCCGCTTTGGTAAAGGACAGCCTGCCAACGATGTTTATAAATCCGCTCATTGACGGCAAAAAAAACATTTATTACGAGTGGCTGGGTGCGGGCAAGGTTTATCTAAACAGCGATTATTCCGTTATGGATTCTAGTGCAGATTTTATCGAGCTACTTGAATACGGCACGAACGCGCGCGAGGTGTTTTTAAAAATAACGCCAAAATTGCCGCTAAAGGGCAAGACCTTTGAAATTCACATTTTGCAAGAAAAGCAAAGGCTTCTTAGCCTAGATCTTGGGCTTGAATTTTTTAGCGGCGAGGGTTACAGATACGCCTACGCGGACTTTTTGGAAGTTGCCATTGATAAAGAAATTTTTAACATAGGATCTCTCTTGCAGATGTATTTTTCTATAAAAGCGCAGGATCTTTTCTTGCAAAGGGTGCCGCTATACAAGGAGCTAAGCCTTGATCTAAACAGCGGTTACGACGCGGTGTGGTATATATGAAGCCCGTTTCTTTTTTGCTTGGCTTGCATTCTCATCAGCCGGTGGATAATTTTGACGCTGTCATTCGCAAGGCGATAGATCTTTGCTACAAGCCCTTTTTCTTAAAGCTTGCAGAATACGGCAGGCTAAAGCTTAGCGTGCATTTTAGCGGCTACTTGCTAGAGTTTATCAAGCAGCACGACAGAAGGCTTTTTACCACCTTGCAAGATCTAAGCCACGCAGGCGCCATAGAATTTCTAACCGGCGGCTTTTACGAGCCTATTCTTTGCGCCATTCCGTCGCAAAACCGCAAAAATCAGATCAAAAAGCTATCCGCTTACATTCAGGATAACTTCGGTCAAGATCCAAAGGGGCTTTGGCTAACAGAGCGCGTGTGGGATAACGCAATCTTAAAAGATCTTACAGATCTTGGCATTGAGTATGTCGTCGTCGATGACTATCACTTTTTGCAATCAGGCGTTAGCGCGGATAAACTCTTTGGCTACTATCACACGTCCGCCGATGGCAAGATCTTAAAGCTTTTCCCAATCAACGAGCACTTGCGCTACATCTTGCCCTTTGAAAGCGTAGAAACGGTGGAAAACTACTTGCTAAGCCTAGCGGACAAAGACACAAGCCGTGCGGCGGTTATTTTTGACGACGGCGAGAAATTCGGGCTTTGGCCCGGCACGCACGAGTGGATCTACCAAAACGGCTGGCTTGATGAGTTTTTTACAATGCTAAGTGGATCCCAGCGCATACAAGCGATGTGCTACAAAGACTACATCGAGCAAAACAAACCGCTTGGCTTTGTGTATTTAAAAGAAAATTCTTATATGGAAATGGGGCAGTGGAGCCTAGATGCCGCGAGTTACGAAAGCTTTGAAGCAAGCGCGCAAAGGCTAGAGAGCAAGCAATTTTTGCGCGGCGGGATCTGGAAAGATTTTTTGCTGAAGTATTACGAAGCGGGCAAGATCCACAAAAGATCCTTGTATCTAAACGGGCTAAAGGTTGCAAACTACCCCGCGCACGATCTAATTATGCGCACAGAATTTAACGACGTTTTGTGGCACGGCGTCTTTGGTGGGCTTTATTTGCCGAACTTGCGCGATGTGTTTTACAAATACGTTTATAGGGCAGAAGAGCATTTAGAGGTCATTTCAGGCGCGGTGGATATTAACCAAGACGGATACGATGAGATACGGCTTGATAGCCAAGATCTAGTGGCGATTTTTGACACAAAACAAGGCGGCCAGCTAATTGAGCTTGGCGTAAAAGATAAGTTTTTTAATTTGCAAAACACGCTCACGCGCCGCAGAGAGGGCTACCACGCCAAGTTTATTATAAGCGATGAGCCGCAAGAAAAGCTTGATGGCGAGCCAAAGACAATCCACGCCGAGCGCGTTTTAATAAGCACAGAAGACGCAAAAAACCTAAGCTACGACTGGTATATAAAAAATTCGTTCATCGACCACATTAGCGACGCGAGCTTTACGCTTGAAAATTTTGTAAAAACCGCCTTTAAAGAGCACGCCGATTTTGTCAATAAGCCGTATTCTTATGAGCTTAGCGGCGGGGTTTTGCGCGAATTTAGAGACGGTGGCATTTACCTAGAGCAGGGCGTTTTCCCTACAAAAGTGCAAAAAACTTTTAGCCTAGACGGCGGCAAGCTTAAGCTTGGCGCCGAGATTTCAAGCACTTATAAAGAGCCCTTGTGTTACGCGCTTGAGCTTAACTTCCACTTTGCCGAATACGAAAACGTAACAATTAACGGCGAGCCTTGCTTGCAAGATCTTAGCTTCGATGGCATTGATGAGATTGTTATTAAAGATACGTTTTTGAGTAAAACCTTGCGCGTGAAAACTAGCGCCCCGTTTGAGTTTTTATCCTTTGCGCTAAAAACCGTTAGCCAAAGTGAAAGCGGCGTAGATCTTACCGTGCAAGGGGTCAGTATGGCGTTTAAATTCCGCTTGCAAGAAAGCTTGAATTTGAGTGGATCTTTAGAGGTGCGCGGTGAATGAATTCCGTAAAAACGCGTTAAAAAACGAGTGGGTGCTAATCGCGCCAAACCACCTAAGAAACTTTTCTTTTAAAAAGGGCGCGAGCGTGCCAAGCGGCATTCAAAACCCGTTTTTGCCCGGCAATGAAGCCCTGACGCCGCCTGAGATCTTTCGCCAGCCATCAAGCGGGCCGTGGATAAACCGCGTTTTTGCAAATAAATTCCCGCTTATGAGCCTTGAAGCTAAAGCCTCCACCAACGAGATCTTTGGCGATGAAACTCTTGGCAGCTTTGGCGTGCACGAGATGATAATTGATAGCCCAGACCCCGCGAAGCATTTTTTTGAATTTAGCGAGCAAGAACACCGCTTGCTACTTGAAACGCTCAAGATCCGCACGGCGTCATTATCCAAAGACGCGCGCATTAAATCCGTTTTTGCCTACAAAGAGCAAGGCGCGCTCTCAGGCGGGCTCATTCCGCATAGCAACACGCAGCTAACGGGCTTTGGCTTTGTGTATGGCGAGCTAGAAAAAGAGATAGCTAATTCAAGGCGCTACTTTTTAGAAAAGAACCGCTCCATTTTTAAAGATCTCATAAAACAAGCGCGGCAAAACGGTTTGATTGTAGAAGAAAATTCCGCATTCGCCGCCTTTGTGCCCTTTAGCGCAAAGCACGAATTTGAAATTTGGATAGTCCCAACCGCGCCGCTTTCTGTGTTTTATGCAGCGGATAAATACACGCTTGACAACCTAGCAAAAATCACAGCAGAAGTTTGCAAAAAACTAAGCATTACACTAACAAACATTGATCTTAACTGGGCGCTCATCAGTCATTTTAGATCTTACGAGCACAACGAGAAGGACTTTTTTTATAAGATTGACGAGCATTTTAGGTGGCGTATAGAAATTACGCCAAGGCTAAAGCCAATCGGCGCAATAACCACGCAGGCGGGCTTTTACATAAATACCGTAGATCCGCAAGAAGCGGCAAAGTATTTAAGGAATGTATAGGAGCTATAATGCAAGATCCGTTGCAAGATCCATTGAATGAAGCCGTCAGCTCATCAAGCGGCGGCAAGGGTGTTTTAGCGCCAAAGGGCGCGGTGCAAGACGCGGTGCAAATTCCAGAATTTTACTGGCAAAACCGCGTTACGCTAATGAACGTTAATAGCCAAAAGCAGTTTTTTTACTGGGAATTAACAGAAGATTTTCTAAAAGAGCGGCTATCGCGCGTTGATGATGAATTTACCGTGCGCGTAATTCTAGACAGCGTGCAGATAGATAGCTTTAAAATCAAAGGCAGAAACGGTAGCTATTACACGCGCTATCAAAAATCATTCGGCAATCTAAGCCTTAAGATCCTTAGCTTTGATAATGTCGAGCTGCTTACTTCAAACGAGCTTATATTGCCAAGCTTTCAAATGCATACGCCAGATAAAGAGGTTTGGATGACGAAAAAACGCGGCGAAATTATCACGAAAAAATACTCTGGCGTCTTGCCATTTAACGGCGCGCATCTTGGCTCAAGCGCCCTTAGCAGCGCGGCAAACTTCCCGCAAGAAAGCGTCAAGATTAACGATCTTGTGCAAAGCGCCCTAGCGCAAAATCTCTCAAGCTCTAGCTTAGGAGGCTTGCAATGAAAGGCTATTTTTCACTTGTGCTGCACTCGCACCTGCCCTTTGTGAAGCACCCGGGCTATGACTACTTTTTAGAAGAATACTGGCTTTTTGAAGCCATCATAGAAAGCTACTTGCCGCTGCTTGCAAACCTTGAAAAGCTAGAGCGCGAGCGCGTTGATTTTGCGCTTACCGTATCCCTAACGCCCCCGCTTTGCGAAATGCTTAGCGACGCCTACCTAATGGATAAATTCAAGGCGCACCTAGACAAGCTCCTAGATCTTTGCGACCGCGAACAAGCGCGCGTGCAAAATGAGCCGCACTATCTAAGAAACGCGCTGTTTTACAAAGAACGGCTAAGTGCGCTTAAGGATTACTTTTACAACACGCTTGATGGCAACGTGCTAAATGGCTACAAAAAATTTATGAAACTAGGGCGGCTAGAAGTAATCACCTGTGGCGCGACGCACGGCTTTTTGCCGCTTCTTAGCGTTAATCCTAAAGCCGTTGAGGTGCAAATTGCCGTGGCGGTAGAAACGCACAAAAAGCATTTTGGTATTGCACCGCGCGGGATCTGGCTGCCCGAATGCGCCTATTACGACGGGCTTGATAAGATCCTAAACGCGCACGCCATAGAGTTTTTCTTTTTAGACTCACACGGGCTAGGGTATGGCTACCCAACGCCAAAATTTGGCGTTTATGCCCCCGTTTTCACAGCAGAAGGCGTCGCGGCGTTTGGCAGAGATCCGAGTTCTTCAAAAGAAGTTTGGAGCTCAAAAGAAGGCTACCCGGGCGATTTTTGCTACCGTGATTTTTACCGCGACGTTGGCTACGACGCGCCATTTGACTACATCAAAGACTTCGTCCAGCCAAGCGGCGAGCGCTGTTTTACGGGGCTAAAATACCACAAGATCACAGGCAAGGGCGATTACAAAGAAGCTTACGACGCAAGCGTGGCATACGCCAAAACCCGCGAGCACGCGCAAGATTTCCACTACAAGCGCGATTTGCAGCTAAGCGAGCTTGCCACGCATATGGATAGACCGCCGCTCATTGTTTCGCCTTATGACGCCGAGCTTTTCGGGCACTGGTGGTTTGAAGGCCCGGATTTCATCTACCACCTTTTCAAAGAATTCAGCGCGCACAAGGTCATCAAAGCCATCACACCCGCGCAGTATTTAGAAGAATACTCAACAAATCAGCTCATCAGACCTTCGCCGTCCTCGTGGGGTGACAAGGGCTATTACGACGTTTGGCTCAACAGCGGCAACGACTGGATCTACAAGCACCTACACAAAATGGCGGATCTTATGCAAGCGCGCGCGAGCGAGCACAGGGGCACGCGCGACCCGCAAAAACGCCGCATTTTAAATCAGATGAACCGCGAGCTTTTGCTAGCGCAAGCCAGCGACTGGGCGTTTTTGATGACGACGCAAACGGCGGTTGAATACTCCACCAAGCGCACCAAAACGCACATTGCCAACTTTTTTGAGCTTGAGAAAATGCTTTCAAGCGCGCAGGATAAGGACGCGCTAGAAAAAATGGAGCGCGAAAATTCTATCTTTCAAAACGTGGAGTTTGAAGTTTGGGCTTAAGGCTTGGCATAGACATCGGCGGCACGAACACAAAGCTAGCCGCCTTTGATAACCTTACGCCCGTGAAAACCCGCGTGTATAAAAGCAATCTTGACAGATTAGAGTGGCAGATTAACGACTTTTTAAGCGGGGGATCTGGGGCTGGATCTAGTGGCGGATCTGGTGCAAGATCTGACGCGGCGGGCGGCGTTGGATCTAGCGACAGATCTAGCAGTGCTGGCTCTGGCGCGGGCACAGGCGCGGGATCTAACACGGGCACAGGCGCAAGATCTAGCACGGGCGCAAGCGCGGCGGCAGATTACGAATTTTTTGGCTTTTCTTTTGCAGGCCACGTGGAAAATAACACAATCGGCGCAAATCAAAACGTCTCAGGCACGGCGCTTGTTGGCTTAGATCTTGCCAGGTGGAGCTTTGAGCGCTTTGGCGTGGCAGGCGCGGCGGATAACGACCTAAAATGCGCCGCCCTTGCCGAGCAAAGGAGCACGGGGCTTGAAAACCTAGGCGTGATCTACATCGGCACGGGCTTTGGCTCGGCGTTTTTTAACGGGCGTTCTCTTGTGCGCGGCGCTCACAACTACGCGGGCGAAATCGGGCACATTCCATTCCGTGCGGCGCCCTTTGAATGCGGTTGCGGCGCGCGTTCTTGCCTTGAGCTCTACGCCAGCGGCTCGGGGCTTAGGAAGTGGTGCGCGCATCTTGGGCGCGGCAAGCCAAACTTGCAGGATTTGCGCTCTAGCGCTGACACAGCGATGATTTATGATAATTTTATCGCCGCCTTTAAGCACGGCATTCTTAGTTTTAACGCGCTTTACAACCCCGCGCGCATCGTGCTTGGCGGGGGCGTTGTGCGCGCAAATCCGTTTTTGGTGGAGCTCGCAAACGAAGCGCTCAGCCGCGATGGCTCAAAAAGGGCGCGCGGCAAAATCGCCGTTTTAAGCCGCCTAGATGAATTCGCCCCAAGCCTTGGCGCGGCGCTACTAAAAGATCTAACGTGCTAGCTCGTTTTGCGCTACAGACCCCGCGCTTACTAGATCTCTCGCACTTGCTAAAGCTTGCGCCAAAGATCTTGCAGGGCTTTAAGATCCTAACTCTCCAAGATCTAAGATCTGCCCGCCCCGCAAGATCCTTAATCTCCACCCGCCCCGCCAACACCCGCGCTACAAGATCTAGCGGTGCAAGATCTTTAAGATTTGCCACTGTCAAGATCCAAGCACTCCAAGCGCCAAGATCCAAAGCCAAAGATCTAGCACGCCAAAGTCTTGAGATCTTATGGCTAGCGCTCAAGATCTTAACTCTCCAAGATCTAAGATCCGCCAGAGCCAGCGCCGCTCGCCGCGCAAGATCTTTAAGATCCTTAAGATCCACGCGCTTCGCCAGCACCTGCGCCACAAGATCTTTAAGGTTTGCCACCGCCGCTAAGATCCAAGCGCTCGGGGCGCCAAGATCCAAAGCCAAAGATCTAGCACGCCAAAGCCTTAAGATCTTAGGGCTTGCGCTCAAGATCCTAACGCTCCAAGATCTAAGATCCGCCATAGCCAACACCGCCAGCGCAAGATCCTTAAGATCCGCAAGCGCTAGATCCACCCGCTCCGCCGCGTTCGCCGCGTCCGCACCAGCTCACAAGGACTTCGCGCAATGAAAGTCCTATTCGTAACAAGCGAGGCAGTGCCATTTGTCAAAACTGGTGGCCTAGCAGACGTTAGCGGCATACTCCCGCGTGAGCTTAAAAAACTAGGCGTGGATATTCGCGTCGTGCTCCCGCGCTACTACGCCATCGACCCCGCGCGCTGGGGTTTAGTGCGCCTAAAAGCCCCGCTTGGCGTGCCAATGGGCGTAATGGGCGAGGCGTGGTGCGGCGTGTATGAGGGCAAGCTGCCAGGCTCAGACGTGAAAATTTACTTCATCGAGCACGAGGGCTACTTCGGGCGCGACGCAATCTACAACGACGAGCGCGGCGAGGGCTTTAGCGACAACGACAAGCGCTTTGTGTTTTTCTCCCGCGCGGCGCTGCAGCTTGCAAAAATGCTCGACTTCGCCCCCGACGTGGTGCATATAAACGACTGGCAAACCGCCGCCATCGCCGTAATGCTAAACACCGTTTATAAATACGACGCCCACCTAGGGCGCGCGGCGTCTTTGCTTACCATTCACAACCTGCAATATCAGGGCGTGTTTTTCAAGGGGCTAATAGACGTTATGCAAACGGGTTGGCAAACTTTCACCGTGCGCGAGTTTGAGTTTTACGATTGTGTGAATTTGCTAAAGGGCGGGATCTCCAACGCCACCGTCATTACCACAGTAAGCCCAAAATACGCAAGCGAGATAAAAACGCCCGAGTTTGGCTGGGGGCTTGATGACATTTTGCGCTACCGCTGGGAGTTTTTGCGCGGGATTATTAACGGCGTGGATTACGACGAATGGAGCCCGCAAAAAGACGCGTTCATCAAAAAGCGCTACTCTTTTAAAACGATTAAAGACAAAGAAATTAACAAGCGCGCCTTGCAAAAGCTCTTTGGCTTGCCGCAGAGCAAAGCCCCGCTTTTTGGAATGGTAACGCGCCTTGCCGAGCAAAAGGGCATAGATCTTGTGCGTGCGGCAATTCATCGGATCTTAGCGCTAGATCTGCAGTTTGTGCTAGTTGGCAGCGGCAGTAGATCTGACGAAGACTTTTTCCGCTATATCGCCAGCCTTTATCCGCAAAAATTCAACGCGCATATTGGCTACAGCAACTCCGTAGCGCATATGGTAGAAGCGGGCGCGGATTTTTTTGTAATGCCATCAAAGTTTGAGCCTTGCGGGCTAAACCAAATTTATAGTCTTGCTTATGGGACGCTCCCAATTGTGCGGGCCGTTGGCGGGCTTGATGACACGGTGGAAAATTTTGACGAGCGCACGGGGGCGGGCACAGGCTTTAAGTTTTACGACCACACGCCAAACGCGCTCTTTGATACCATCGGCTGGGCGACATACACGTATTACCACCGCAAAAAAAGCATTCTTGCCCTGCAAAAAAACGCGATGAATAAAGACTTTTCTTGGAAAAAATCCGCAAAAGAATATTTAAAAGAATATGAAAGAGCGGCTTTTTTGAAGAATTTGCGCTAGTTTTTTTATGCTTTTTAGCTCCGCCGCGCTCAAATTAATGCGATTTAATGTAGAATGGCGCTTAATTTTGAAAAAAAGGACAGAATGTGAAAGTTAGGTTGTGCTGCGGGGGGGGGGCGCGATACTTTTCCTACTTACCATTTTTTCTATCTTTTCTAGTATTATCTCTACCTTTTTTAACGCTGTTAGCAACATCAATTCAATAAACAAGGAACACTTATGAAGTGGATCAACGGTAGTTTGGCAAATAAAATTGCCTTAATTTTGGTGGTTGTTTTAATTTTATCTTTCACGATACAAGGGATCTTGAATTACTCAGGATCTAAGACAAATCTTATCACCGCTATAAAAACAGGTAAATTTGAAAAGCTAGACGCCAGTGTGAAGTTTGTAGAGTATTATTTGAGCGATATTGGCGAGAGCATTCGGCGTATGGGCGAAGAATTTATGGAAATTGATGGCTACACAAAAGAAAGCGACGGTTTCAAGCTCATCGAGGATACGCGCCGCGTGCTTGGTATGCATAGAACCTTTGTGATGTATGCCGATGGTAGGATGGTGCAGTCGGTGGAGAAAGAACCAAAGGCAAAGCTCGTGCCTAACTTTGACGTGCGCAAATTTGTTGATTGGTTTGACGACGCGCTGAAAAAAGACGGCATTAATTATAGCCCCGCGTATAAGTCAAAGATCAACGGCGAAGTGCTAGTTTCTGTATATTATCCCGTAAAAGAGGGCGGCAAAAACGTGGCGATCGTCGGAACGGATATTTATTTATCCGACTTGCAAAGAGAAACGGCAGGGCTTTCTAGCGATCCAGAGTCTGGACTATTCATTATCAACAGCAGAAATCAAGTAATCTCACACAGCGACAAACGTTTTGTAATGACAGAGGACAAGGCTTTTTTAACCCTTATTAGCAACTTGATTGATTTCTGGACGAAGCACCCAAAAGACTCTTTCTACTATAACGTCGGCGGCAAAAATAAGGTCGCCTTCTGTAAGCAAGAGCAAATCAAAAAATGGAAAGTGTGCTTAGGAGAC
>CAUTXO010000022.1:0-25116 GCA_963542625.1 uncultured Helicobacteraceae bacterium
AAGATCTTAGGTGGTGCTTTGGCTTAGGAGTTTATGCGCGCTAGATCTTTGGTGCTTTGCAAGCTTTGGCTAGTGCTTCCGCGCCTTGTGTTATTTTGAGCCCACGAGCGGTTTAGCGCGGCGTGAGCGTTAGATCTTAGTCGCCAGTTGGCAGCGAGCAGGCGCGGGCGCTAGATTTTTTGCGTGCTAGACCTAGCCTAGATCTCGCCTTAGATCTTGCCCCATCTCACCCTAGATCCTGCCCCACCCAGATCTTACGCGCTCCAGCTCCTACCTTACCCCGCCCTTTAGCAAGGCGCTTGCTACAATCACCACCGCAAAGCCCACCACGACGATGACAAACGGCAAAACGGGGCTTGCCGCGTAAATGGCGGTGCTTGCAATCGGCGCTATTGCGCTGCCTAGCCCTTGCGCGGCGGAGACTGTCCCAGCCGCTATTCCTTGCTCGTGCTTATTCACAAAATTTACCGCCATCACGTTCGCGCTTGGGAAGATTAGCCCCAGCCCAAAGCCGCCAATGCAAAAGCCAAGAATTAGCACAAACTCACTATTCATCAGGCATACAAGCGTATAGCCAAGCACGCCAAGCGCCGCGCCCCAGCGCAGCAGGGCAGTAGGGCTAGCCTGTATTTTGGAGACGAAAATTTGCGAAACGATAAACACGCCGCCAACCGCCGCCAGCCCGTATCCCGTGAGCTTTGCCGCCTCAAGCGTGCTTAGCCCCAGCCTATCCATCGCGTAAAAGCCCATATTCACTTGCGAGCTCATCACGGCAACCATCGCGATGAAAATCGCCAGCATCGGCAGCCGCAGCCTTGCGTCAAAGATCTTTATAGGCAGATTCTGCTCGCTAGCCGTGCCCTTTTCATCGTCCAAAAACGCCCAGAGCGCAAAAAGCCCCAAAAACGGCAGCACGGCAAAAACATACAGCGGCGCAGCAAGCCCAAAGCCAGCCAGCAGCGCGCCAATGGTCGGCCCAAGCACCATTCCAATGCCGTTTGCCGCACCCAGCTTTGCGATGTAGGGCGTGCGTTTAGCAGGCTCGACCTTATCGGCAATGAGCGCGTTTGAAACGGGCGTAATGGCGGCGTAAAACGCGCCTATCATTGTGCGCGTGGTAACCAAAACAAGCAAAGAAACAAGCACGCCAAAGCTAATTTCTAGCGCCAAATTCACGTAAATTGCCAGCAAAAGGTAGAAGATCCCAACGCCAAAAACGCCCACCATTAGGATCTTTTTGCGCCCGATGATGTCGCTTTTTCTGCCCCAAAACCTAGAGAGCAAGACCCAAAAAACGCCCGCTAGGCTCACAGTAAGCCCCGCGTGCCACTCTTGCATACCAAGCTCGCGAATAATCGGCGCGATGATGGCAACAAACACCATCACAGCTGACGAACACAGCACGTTAATTAGCATTAGTAGTTTGATTTCTTTCACTTCGCCCTCGATTTTTTAAACAAACGCGGCATTTTAATCCTTTTTGGTTTAGTCTTAGCGGGGTTAGCAGCCGCGGCGGGAGTGGATCTTAAGCGGCAAGAGCGCGCAGTGAATATAAAGGCAAGAGATCTTAGGCGGGCTTAGGATCTAAGATCCGCAAAATCTTAGGATCTGCCAAGGTCTCAAGCGTTACGATCGGATCCAGCGCTTGCGTTAGATTTTGCGCGGATATGCAGAAAGTGGGCGTGGCGGGTGCGGGAGCGCAACGGGTGCGGCAACGTTACGGCGCGCGTAACAAGCGTTCGCTTTAAAATTGCGCCTTGTTCGTGCAAATGTCAATCACAGCGTCTAGGGCGTTAGGCTTGATGTTTTGCGTAAAGGCTTCAAGGCTAGCGCGGCCTTCGTAGCCGCTGGTTACCGCGTAGGCGTTTATTTTGGCAGCACCAGCTTTTGCAGGTGTAAGATCTAAACGCTAATTTCGCACAAGATCTTAAGCTTACTAAGCATTAGAACCAAAGTCACCCGTGAGATTTAAGCCCAACGATCCTCGCAAAGCTCGCTAGATCTTGCAAGATCTAAGCGCCAAAATCGCATAAGATCCAAGCCAACAAGCCCAGAGATCCACGCAAGATCCAAAGCCCAAGCAAGATCCTGTAAGCTCACCAGCACCGCTAGATCCAAAGCCCACGCAAAGCAAGCCCGTTGATCTACGAGATCCAAGCGCCTGTAGATCCAGCCAGATCCTACAAGATCCAAGCGCTAAGCCCGTCCCCAATCCGCGCGTAAAACTACTTCACAAAGGGCAAAAACTTGCCGTAGCCCTTTTTCTCCATCTCTTCAAGCGGGATAAACTTTAGCGCCGCACCGTTAATGCAATAACGCAAACCGCCCTTTTCCTTGATGCCGTCAGTGAAAACGTGCCCTAGGTGGCTATCCCCCACGCGCGAGCGCACCTCCGTTCGCTCCATTCCGTGCGATTTGTCGGCTTTGTAATCGATTGCGTCTGTGGTAATAGGCTTAGAAAAGCTCGGCCAGCCGCAGCCCGCATCGAATTTATCCGACGAGCTAAAAAGCGGCTTACCGCTGACGACATCAACGTAAATGCCTTTTTTATTCATTTTGTCGTATTCGCTTGAGTAGGGCTTTTCCGTCGCGTTTTCTTGCGTAACCTTGTAGGCAATTGGCGAGAGCTCTCTTTTTAGCACCTCATTTTGCGGCTTTTTAAAGGGCGCGTCGTCAAAGAGCGGCTCTTTTGCAAGCCCTAGATCCACGTGGCAATAGCCGTGCGGATTTTTGCCAAGGTAGTCTTGATGATAATCCTCCGCTTTTACGTAATTTTTTAGCGGCTCCACCTCTACGGCTATTGGCTTTGAGAGCTTCTTTTGCTCCATCGCAAAAAAGCTTTTCACGGTGGCAAGATCCGCTGGATCTGTGTAGTAGATTCCCGTTCGATACTGCCTGCCGACGTCGTTTCCTTGCTTATCCACAGAGGTTGGATCTATCACCCTAAAATAGTGCAAAAGCAGCTCGGCAAGGTCTATTTTTGCCACGTCATAAACGATATGCACCGTCTCGGCGTGGCCGCTTTTTTTTAGATCTTTATACGTCGCGCTTTCGCCCTTGCCGTTTGCGTAGCCCACGTCTGTTTTGATGACGCCGCCAAGCTGCTTAAAGTAGCCCTCCACGCCCCAAAAACACCCGCCCGCTAGGTAAATTTCCTTTGTTACGGTCTTGTTTGCGCCCGTTGCCGTCATTGCCGCTCCTAGTATGAAAAATAAAAAAATCCGCTTTAAAACGTTCATTTTCGTCCAATTTTTGAAAAATTTCGCGCCATTTTACAATAAAGTTTATTTTTTAAAGATCTTTTGCCCGCCCGCGCCAAACCCGCGCGCGTTATGTCGTCAAGGGCGCTTAATATCTCATCGGCATTGCCATCTTGCAAAACTTGCGTAAGGTAGGCTTGGGCGTCTTGCTCGGCTTTGATGTAGCTTGCCGCGTCAAATTTTCTAAGCTTTGTTTTCATTTTAGATCCTTTAGGATTTACTTCGTTATATCCAGATGGATACAAGCAGTGTAAAAATTTGCGTTGTCGTCGTGCGCGATTTTTACGCTTACAAAAATATCGATGAAGCCTTGTTGCCAAAGGACAAACCCCGCGCTGGGCTTGACGATTTGCAAAAAATTCTAGAATGGATAAAAAATGGCTAAGGTAAGATTTTTAGGCTCAAGCCGCGCGGATGTGGAGATCGCGGCAAAAGATCTAAGCGAGCTAGCGCAAATACTAAGAGCAGACAAAACACTTACTGAATATCTCAAAACTTGCGCCGTTAGCATTAATGGAAACATCGTCAAAGATCTAAGCACCAAACTAGCTCCACAAGATGAAGTTTGCCTTTTACCCCCCGTCTGTGGGGGGTGAAATTTTGGCGCAAAGTGCTAGCTTGCAAAAATTTTCTAGCAATTTAAGATCTAGCCTAAACCAGGCGCCAACTTAAGCCAATAATTTTAAAATCTTTTTTCACGGGCGATTGCTGTTTGCTAATTGCGTGCTGCTGATTGTGCTTTGCGGATTGCGCTTTATGTTTTGCAGATTGCGTATCGCGCTTTGCAATTTACGCTTGCAATTGCTATACGATTTGCGGCGCGGGTTTAAAAAATAAATAAGACGGATTTTATCTTATTAGCTGTAAGATTGCGTTTTAAATTAACTGGAGAAGGATTTCAATGCAGCGAATATATCTTGATAACAATGCTACCACCAAGCTTGACGAGCAGGTCGTGCGCATTATGCAACCGTATTTGAACGAGAAATACGGCAACCCGAACTCCTTGCATTCTTTTGGGACGGAGATCCACGAGGATCTTATAAGCGCGATGACTAAGATCTACGATGGCATCGGCGCGCGCGATGAGGACGACGTGCTTGTTACTAGCTGCGCGACTGAAAGCAACAATAGCGTCATAATGAACGCTTATTATAGTTTGATCCAGCCGGGCGCTAAGGATCACATCATCACGTCATCAGTCGAGCACCCGGCGGTGCTAGCTGCCTGCCGCTTTTTGGAGACTTTGGGCGTGCGCGTAACGTATTTGCCCGTCGATGAGGACGGCGTGCCTAGCATTCTTGACCTAAAAGACGCCATCACCGATAAAACCGCGCTTGTTTCTATAATGTGGGCGAATAACGAAACGGGTATGGTTTTCCCCGTCATCGATATGGCGCGGCTGGCGAAGGAGCGCGGCGCGTTATTTCACACAGACGCTGTGCAAGCCATCGGCAAGCTGCACGTGGATCTTAAATACACAGACATCGACTACCTAAGCTTCAGCGCGCATAAATTTCACGGGCCAAAGGGCATAGGCGGGCTGTTTATCAAAAAGGGCGCGCCTTTTATTCCGTATTTTCACGGTGGCGAGCAAATGGGCGGCAAGCGCGCGGGAACGCTAAATGTGGCGGGCATCGTTGGTATGGGCGAGGCAATGCGGCTGGCTAAGGCGTCCTTAAACTACGAGCTAAAAGAAGTAAAACGCCTGCGAAACAAGCTAGAAGACGAGCTTTTAAAGATCCCCGATACCTTTGTGGTAGGAAACAAAGACGAGCGCGTCCCGAATACCATTTTGATAAGCGTCAAGGGCGTTGAAGGCGAGGCGATGCTTTGGGATCTTAACAAAGCGGGCATTGCCGCAAGCACAGGGAGCGCTTGTGCGAGCGAGAGCCTAGAAGCAAACCCGATTTTAACGGAGATCGGTGCGGATAAGGAGCTAGCGCACACGGCGATACGCCTTTCGCTTTCGCGCTTTACGACAGAGGACGAAATAAACAAGGTAATAGACGTGTTTCCAAAGGCGGTCGCGCGCCTTAGAAGCATTTCATCAAGCTATGCAGGCAAAGGAGAAAACAATGGCTAAGAACGATCTAATAGGCGGCGCGCTTTGGGATGAATACTCAAATAAGGTCGCCGATAGAATGAACAACCCTAGAAATTTGGGCGAAATTGGCGAGCAAGAAGCGCGTGATATGAACTGTCGTTTGGTGGTTGCGGACTTTGGCGCGGAGTCTTGCGGGGACGCGGTGCGGCTTTATTGGGCGGTCGATGAAGCAAGCGGCGTTATCAAAAAATCCACCTTCAAAAGCTTTGGTTGCGGGACGGCGATTGCTAGCAGCGATATGATGGCGGAGCTTTGCACGGGGAAAACGGTTGATGAAGCCGTTAAGATCACGAACATTGACGTGGAAAAAGCCCTGCGCGACACGCCCGACACCCCCGCCGTGCCACCGCAAAAAATGCACTGCTCCGTGATGGCTTACGACGTGATTAAAAAGGCGGCGGCGGCTTACAAGGGCGTGGATATGGAAGCCTTTGAGCAAGAGATCATCGTGTGCGAGTGTGCGCGCGTGAGCCTTTCGACGATCAAGGAAGTTATCAAGATCAACGATCTTAAGACCGTGGAAGAGGTTACGACCTACACCAAAGCCGGCGCGTTTTGCAAGTCCTGTGTGCGCCCGGGCGGTCACGAGCAGCGGGAGTATTATTTGGTGGATATTTTAAAGGAAACAAGGGCGGAGATGGATAAGGAGCGCTTAACAAACAGCGCCACGACGGATGATTTTTCGCAAATGTCGATGGTGAATAAGATTAAAACGATAGAAGCCGTGCTAGACGATGAGATCCGCCCGATGCTAGTGCTTGACGGCGGGAATATGGAGCTTTTGGACGTGGTCGTTGGGCAGGAAAACATTGACATTTACATTCGCTACCTTGGCGCGTGCAGCTCTTGCGGGCTTGGTAGCACGGGCACTCTCTATGCCATTGAAGAAAAGCTAAAAGAAAGGCTAGATCCTAAGATCCGCGTTTTGCCCGTTTGACGCGGGCTGGATCTATTGAATATAAAGCAAATTGTCCCTAAAATCCGCCAAGCCTTAGGGCAAATTTATTTTAAAGGAAAAATAATGAATTCATTATTTTCTAGCGTGCGGGGGGGGGGGCAGCCTATAAACTTTCTCTCCTGGCCTTGGTTGGTGCGGTAGCACTTGGTTTAAGTTCTTGCGGATCTAGTAAGAGTGGCGGCTCAAAAAGCGATGCTATTGACTCTCTTGATATAAAGATCCCAGATAAAAGCAAAACGAATTTTACTGATGGCGATAAGTTTCCTGGCGTTCCTTACGCTGATTACAACGCTATGATCTTTGGAAGTGGCGTAAATAAGGAATTCACAGACTTCAAAAATAAAACAGAAACCGCGCTTAAAGTTACTTGCGATACGACATACGGCAGCGGCGATAGCGGCGTTATGACTTGCGATGGCGAAGAAATGGGCGTCAAAACTAGCGTAAAAGTTACAGTAAATGGCGATACTCCGCTCAAAGCAAACATCGAGCAAAAGAGCAAAACTGGCAAGCAAATTACATACACCGAATACAATACGGCTGATAAATCCTACAAAACTAGGTATTCCATTAAGGGCGCGGGCAACGATGTTGAAGGGCTTTTTGAAGTTAAGCTAGAAATGAAAGACGATACGCTCAAAGAAGGCAATCTTTTGAATATGAAAGGTTACGCTGACGTGCAAGGCAAACTTGCGGTTTTTGAAGGCGTGAAGCATAATGTTAAGACGGCTGAAACAGTTGATGAATACAACACAACCGTTACGCTAACGCCAAGCAACGTTAAAGATTTTCCATTGCAAAAAGCAACTCTTATTGGGGAATAAACCTGAGCAAGACTAATAGGCAAAAGGGTTATTGGATTTAGATCTTGGCTTTGCCAGCAGCAACGGTAGCCAAGATCTATGCAAACCGCTTTTAAAAAACATCTAACAGCTTAGCTCTTTCTTACGGCTTTGCGGTTGCCTTGTAATAAAAATAAGCATTGAGTATATTTTAAATTCCTTGGTTGGGTTATGTGAAAAACGAAGTTTTTATAGTTATTGTATCCACCTCGCATTGAAAGCTTTATGATTGTTTGCTTTTTCTTTTTTATTGTATGTGTGTGTTGCGCTATGGATCTAGCGCACGGATCTTGCGTGCTAGGATCTTAGAGTATTTCAATCTGCCGCTAGCGTTTAGGTGCGTGGCGTCTATCCAGTCGCTTTGGTTAAAATCATCGCTAGCAAATTCTAAAACCGGCGCGCCTAGCAAGCGCTCCAAATCTTGCGCGCTGCACGGCTTGCTGGCGTTACGCTCTGGCTGAATGAGTAGCACCGGTTTTGCGCCATTTTCACGCGCGGTTTGCACGAGTTGCCGCGTTAGCTTTAAAAAGACGGCGTTTGGTTTTTGCGGCGCTGCGCTCGCCTTGTGCGGATCTTGCGCTAGATCTTGAGCCGGCTTTGCGCTTAGATCTTGCCTTAGATCTTGCGCGGAGTTTTGCCCTAGATCCCGCACCGGATCTTGCGCCCCGCCCGCGCTTGGATCTGCCCCTAGATCTTGCCCCGCCTTTGGCAAAAGAATGCCATCGCCATTGGTGCAAGTTAGAATGTAGCTTGTCTTGCTTTCAACGCTTTTAAACACATCGCAATCAATATACGCGGCAAAGGTTTTTCTAGCCATTTGGATTGGATCTTGCGCCGGCTTTGCGCTTGGATCTTGCCCTAGATCTTGTGCTAGATCCTGCGCCTGCTTGCCCACAAAGATCTTGCGCTTTAAAAGAGCATTTAAATGTATGTAAATGCCCTCCCTGTAATAATGAAAAAGGTTTAAGTTAGCGCCAAACTTCCACAGCGCGGGCAAAAATAGCGCCCTGTCCGCGCCAAATAGCGCGCGCAAATCCTGCACGCTAGGCTCCTTTGGCGGCTGCGGCTTGTAAATTTCATCAGCGCCAACCCCAATGACGATAAGGCGTGGCTTGATTTTTAGCGCGGCGTGCAAGGTGGCGGCGTGCTCTTGCAAAAACATTCCCGATACCCCAAAGTTAAAAATATCCAGCCCCGCCGCTGCAAACTGGGCTGTGGAGACCTGATAGAGCGTGCGCGAGCTGCCGATGAATACGGCGTCTTTAGCGCCAAGATTTTTGCGGTGGAAAAAGTCGATTTTTGACGCCTTTGTGCCAATGTAACTCTGTGCCGTCGTCGTTTTTTTGATGTATCCAAGTAGCGCAATATTGACTAAGATCTGCGCCAAAGCCACGCCGGCAAGCCCTAGAACTACCTTTTGCTTAAAAGTTAAAGTATAAAAATTCATTCTTTTTGCCAAGATCTAGCATTAAAAGCCCGGCTGCAAGCGCCCCTGCAAAAAGCACCAGCTGCGTTAAGCTAAATGTGAATTTGCGCTCAAGCAAGCTAGCCGTGTTTTTAAGCGCCAAAACGCCCGCAAGCGCCGCGCTAGCAAAAACTAGCGCCGTGATTTCAAGTGCGTTTGTTTGAGCGCCAAAGCCCGCCATCGCTTTCATAATAAGCAGGGCGCTGTCAAGATCCTTAGCCCTAAAAAGTACCCACGTGAGATTGATAAAGTTAAACGTGATGAGCCACGCAAGCACTTTTGGCATTTTTAGCCCCGCGCGCGCCCAAAGGCGATGGACGACAAGCCCCGCGCCGTGCGCTAGCCCCCACAGCACAAACAGCCAAGACGCCCCGTGCCACAGCCCGCCTAGAAAAAACGTAACGAGCAAATTCGCGTATGTTCTAGCCGCACCGCACCTGTTGCCGCCAAGCGGAATGTAGATGTAGTCGCGCATAAAGCGCCCAAGTGTAATGTGCCACCGGCGCCAAAAATCCGCGATGTTTAGGCTTTTGTAGGGCGAGTTGAAGTTTATCGGCAAGCGCACGTTAAAAAGGAGCGCCGCGCCGATTGCCATATCCGTGTAGCCGCTAAAGTCAAAGTAAAGCTGGAATGTATAAGCAAGGCTAGCCGTCCAAGCGCTTAACGCACTAAGCGCAGCGGGCGCGTCAAAGCCCGCGTTTGCCCAGACGGCAAAGGTATCTGCGATGGCGGTTTTTTTGAATAAGCCAATTGAAAAAATAAAGAGCCCAAGAGCTACGTTGCGGTAATTTTTTGCCTTGTTTTTCAGCGCGGCAAACTGTGGCATCATCTGCGCGTGATGAACGATTGGCCCCGCGATTAACTGCGGGAAAAAGCTCACAAAAAGCGCGTAATCAAGGAAGCTGTTGTTCCGCCCCCCCCCTTGTCACTATCTACTAAAAATGCAATTTGTTGGAATGTAAAAAAGCTAATGGCAAGCGGCAAGGCAATGTGCGGCAAGTCAAACTGCGCGCCGGTTAGGGCGTTTGCGTTTTCTATGAAAAAATCCGCGTATTTGAAAAACCCAAGCAAGGCAAGGTTTGCCGTCACGCCAAAAATGAGCCAAGATCTCTTAGCCTGGGCGCTTTGGCTAGATCTTGCAATATGCCAGCGCGCAAGGTAGAAGTTAAAAAGTATAGAGCCAAGAATAAGCGGCAAATAAATGACGTTCCACCAGCTGTAAAAAAACAAGGACGCAAAAACCAAAAAGCCCTTTGCCGCACGTGTGAGCCTGAGAGAGTTTAGGTAAAAATACACAAAAAAAGTCGCCGGCAAAAAGGCAAAAATAAAGGCGTAAGATGAAAAGAGCAAGGCGCTATCTTTTTAATCCTATGGCTTTTTCTATCATTTGGTCGCTTGTGGTGATGACCTTTGCCGCGCTTTGGAAGGAGCGCTGATAAACTATTAGATCGCTCATTGCAAGCGCTGTGCTTACGTTGCTTTCTTCTAGGTTTTTTGATTGGACTACGGACGAATAGATGACGTTGCCGTCTTTGTCGTAATAAAAGGATGCGCGCCCGCTGTTTTGGCTTTCTTTGAATAAATTGGCGCCAAGCCTTTCAAGCCCGCCGTCGTTTATGAAGTGGAATACGCTCACGCGCCCAATTGCGGTGCTTTGCCCGTTGGAAAAGTTTGCAAAAATTTCGCCGTCTTTTTCTACGGTGTAGCCTTTTAGCGTGCCGCTTAGGACGCCATCTTGCGTGATTGAATTATCGTGCGCTTTGTTTGCCGCGCTGCTAATTGCCGTGTTTAGGTTGAGCGTTACGGGTTTATCGCCATTTTGCAAAAAGTCGAACTTTGCTTGCCCCATTAGCGAGCCGTTTTCGGCGTTAAAATCCAGCTCACGCTCTGCGCTGCTTAGGATCTCATTGTATTCTATGGCGTTTGATGAGTTTTGCGCGCTGGGGCTTATCGTGCCTTGCAAAAGCCCTATCATTTCTAAAAAGTGCTTGTTGGTGGCGTAGCCGTCTAGCAAATTGAACGTGTTTTCAAGCGCGCCCTTGTTTTTGATGGTGAATTTGGAGTTTTCAACCCCCATTTCAAGCCCGATTTCTGAGAGTGCTTCGTTTGCCTTTTGCACTAGATCTGTCGCACTTGTGAAGTTTTGCCCGTAAGATAGCCGCATTAGCGCCGCGTCTTTTATCCGCACAAGATCTGACGAGCCCGCGTTTTTTACGACTAACCGCCCGTCTTGCGGGCTAATTAGCACCGCGCCCGTGCTGTCAATCTCGCCATCAATGCCGTTGCGCTTTAATTCAGCCAAGATCCCAGCAGCAATTTCTTCTTTTTTTGCGCCATCTGCTGCTTCGTAGTGGATCCGCTTGCCATTGACGCTAAAGGTGTAATTTGACTTTCTGCCGTCTGTTATTTCATCTTGCACGGCTAGTTTGTAGTAGTAGCTCCCGCCGTTTTTGATTAGATCTGCCTGCCCGCCTTTGACCCAAAAGTCATCGCCTTTGGAAAGGCTTACTTTGGTGTTTGAATACACCGTTTCCCCAAGATCCGCGCCTGCTTCTAGCGGCTTTTTGCGGTAGATCTTGCCGCTTAGCGTCCATTTTTCCACGCCATCATTTGGGTTTTTATCGTTTTTTCTAAACTCAAGCGCCGCTTCGTTTGCGTCATCGCTAGCTGTGATTACCTTTGTATTAGCGCTCATACTTAGCGCGTAAAGCCCTAGCGATGACTTTTGGCTGTATTTTGCGTAGGCGCCGTTAAGGTTGCTTAAGATCTTGCTAAGCTCACTCTCGCCTTGCTCGCCAGCTTTTGCGTGGAAGTTAAACGCCCCACCGGCTAGCACTCTAATCTTGCCCTGCTTGTCTATGTAAGCCTTTGACGTCGGTGAGCTTTTTTGGATCTGCCTTTCTACAAGCGCCCTTAGATCTTCAAGGCTTGCAAAGTCGTTTGTGCCTTGCTTGTCTGGGTTAAAGGTGGCTAGGCTAGCGCTTGCGTCTTGAATGAATTTGTAGTCGCTTGAGCCGGTTATGTTTATTTCTGTTTTTTCTTTTATGCTTAGCTTGTTGCCATTTGCTTCAGCTTGCACGCCGGCGGCATTTAGCGCAGCGGCGATGATTTTTGCCGCGTCTGCGCCCTTTGTGCCGTCTGGAATGTGCGCGGAGATCTCCTTGCCGTTTAGCTTAAACCTTAGCTGTGTATCCTTGCCGTCTTTTGTTTCATCGCCGATGATTTGCTCGCGCACAAGCTGATTAGATCTTGCGTAAAAGTTTTCATCAGATCCAAGCACAAAGGTATCGCCTTTTTTGATGTTTAGCGCTTTGTCTTTGTCGCTGTATAGGCTTGCTAGGTAATCAGCCCCTTGGGCGGGAGAGAATTTTTTGCTATCGCCGTGCAAGTTGGCGTTTAGGTTTATGTTGCTTGTTGGCTTGTTTGGGTGCGTTAGGTTATGCGGGACAAAAAGCCGTTCTTGCGCTCTAGGGTCAGGCTTAACGCTTGGCGCTTGCGTGTTTATTGTGTATTTATCGCCCGCGCGGCTTATGTTGTTGTAATACGTCCCAAGCAAGTAATTGCCGTTTGGATCTACTAGGTAGCGGTCTTTGTCTGGTGCAAACACGCCAGATCTTGTGTAGGCGGTTGTTTTGCCGTCGTAGATGTTTTTGTGGCGCACGCCAAACCAGCCCTCCCCGCGAAGCGCTAGGTCAAAGGTATTGCCCGTGGCGCGTATGGGGCCTTCTTTTAGATTGATGTTTGTGGTGGATACGCCAGATCCGTAGCCGATGTCGTCTGAAGTTGTGCGCGCGCGTTTTGGCATATGCTTTGATATGAGCGTGCTGTATTCTACGATTGAGCCCCTATGCCCGGGCGTGTTGATGTTTGAGATGTTTGAGCCAGTTGCGTTAATACCGCTTTGAAAACTCTTTGCGCCTGTGATTGCCGTGTAGAATGACTGATTCATTAAGCCTGCTCTTGGATCTCCCTTATTTCGCTGTGTGGGTAGTATTTGCCGCCCATTTTAAACTGCACACCTTCAGTGCCAAAGCGCACGGCTTGGATCTTATACATTCCCATTTTGATTGTGTGTTTTTGCCCGCCTTGCGTTGTGTATGTGGCGCTGACGGTGTATGTGCCGTTTTCTGCGCGCTTGCCATCGGGCGTTTTGCCATCCCAGCTGAAGTCTTTTGTGCCTTCTTTGCCTTCTTTAAACGTTTGCGTATGCACGATTCTGCCGTTGCTATCTTTGATTGTAACCGTCCCTGCTTTGTAATCCTTTGGAAAATACAGGCTAAAGTTGTGGCGCTCGTTTGAGCCGCTTACGGTTATGCGGTCTTTGCCCGTATCTGCCATTTTGCCAACAGCTGAAACAAGGTTGTAGTCGCTCGCTGCGGCTAGTTTTGAAGACATTTTTTCTAGCGCTTTTGCGATGTTTTGCTGGCTCTCAACCACCGTGAGATCCGCTGCTTGCGATAGCATTTTGTCCGTTTCCATCGGCGATGTTGGATCTTGGTGTTTTAGCTGTTCCAAAAGTAGTTTTAAGAACGCGTCTTTGTTTAAAATGCCGTTTTTGTTTATTAGGTCTCGTTTTTCACCGGGCTTTGTGCTGCCCTCAACGATTGAGTTTAAGTTGCTAACTGCCATATTTGTCCTTTATAAAAGGCTAGCAAAAGATATGCCGAACTCTTGCTGCTCGTTATCCTGCACGCCTTCTTTGGCGTTTTGGCGTTTTTCGTCCTTTTCTTTTTGCGCCCCGCCTTGCGCTCCGCCGCCGCCGTTATTGCCATTTCCGTTGTGTCCGTTGCTACCGTTTCCGCCGCCGCTATTGTTACCGTTTGCGCGCTCGGAGAAGTTCATCATTACGTCCTTAAAACCTATGCCGTTTAGCGCCTGCTTTAGTTCGCCTGAATGCGTATTGAAAAGGTTTGCTGTGTTGCTGCTTGCCTTAAAATCCACTTCTATTTTTTTGCCCCGTGAGCGGATTACAAGCTCTATGGCGCCAAGGCTTCTTGGGTTTAGCTCGATGGAAACCTTCATTAACGGCGGCTTATAATTTTTGACGGCTTCTTTGAGCTTTGCGCCAAAATGATTAAAAATTTGCGCTCTTTGCGTCGCTTGCGGGCTTTGCTGCTTTGTTTGCGCCCTTTGCACGCCTTGCGTTTGCTCGCCGGTGCTGTCTTTTTGGCTTTCTTCCCCGCTGCTATTTTCTGCGGCTTTTTCTTGCACGATTTGTGCGGCGGGGCTTACGGCTCTTTGTGCGCCTTGCGACGACGGCTTTTGCGGCTCATCTTTTTGGCTTTGCGCGCTTAGGCTTGCTGGCTCACTCCTTTGCCCCGTGCGCGATGTTTGCGTGCGCGCTGCTTGAATGTTTGCGGCTTGTTTGTGCGCGGTTTGTGCTTGTGCGGTTGGTGTTTGCAAGGCTTGTGCTTGCGTTTGCGTGCTTTGCGCTTTGTGTTGGATCTTTGGCTCTTTGGCGCTTGCAAGATCTTGAGCGCTTGTTGGATCTTGGGCGTTTAGCGCGCGCGGATTTTGCTCTGCTGCTTCGCGCTTGGCTTCCTTTAGATCTGCCGTTTGCGCTTTGCTTAAAAACTTAGGATCTTGGGCGGCGGCTTCACGCTTAACTTCTTTTAGATCCGTTGTTTGCGCTAAATTCTTGATTATCGCGTCAAGCTTAACATCCTTAAGATCTTGCGTTTTCCCAAGCTCTTTAATGATTGCGCTTTGCTTTGTGTCTTTTTGGTCTGCTGTCTGCGCTAGATCTTTGACGATGGCTTCTTGCTTTACATCTTTAAGATCTGCGGTTTTGCCAAGCTCTTTTATGATTGCGTCTCGTTTAACGTCTTTTAGATCCGCCGTCTGCGCCAAATTTTTAATGAGCGCGTCTTGCTTTACGTCTTTGCGATCTGCCGTTTGCGCTAAATTCTTGATTATCGCGTCAAGCTTAACATCCTTAAGATCTTGCGTTTTCCCAAGCTCTTTAATGATTGCGCTTTGCTTTGTGTCTTTTTGGTCTGCTGTCTGCGCTAGATCTTTGACGATGGCTTCTTGCTTGATTTCTTTTAGATCCCCCGTGCGCCCAAGATCTTTAAGCGGGGCATCGCTCTTTGCTTCCTTTGGATCTGCTGGCTTACTAAGATCTTTGACGGCGGTAGCGGCGTGCTTTACATCTTTAAGATCCGCTGTCTGTGCTAGATCTTTTATAATCGCGTCGCGTTTGACGTCCTTTAGATCCGCCACGCGCGCAAGATCTTTGACGATGGCTTCTTGCTTGATGTCTTTGTGATCCGTTCTCTGCGCCAAATTTTTAATGAGCGCGTCAAGCTTTACATCTTTTAGAACCGCCGTCTGCGCTAGATCTTTTATAACCGCGTTTTGCTTAACATCCTTAAGATCCGCCGTCTTTGCTTGGCTTAGGATCTTAGGCTCTTTGGCGCTATGCGCCGTGGGTCTTGCAAACAAAGTTTCTAGCGTTGGCTTTGCGTTTTGGCGCGCCAAAGCTTCGTGCTTGACTTCTTTTAGATCCCCCGTGCGCCCAAGATCTTTAATAATTGCTTCTATCTTAACTTCTTTGCGATCCGCCGTGTGCGCTAGGTTTTTAATGACGGCTTCGTTCTTAACATCCTTAAGATCTGCGGTCTGTGCTAGATCTTTTATCATCGCATCGCGCTTGACGTCTTTTAGATCCGCCACGCGCGCAAGATCTTTGACGATGGCTTCTTGCTTGATTTCTTTTAGATCCGCCGTCTTGCCAAGATCTTTAATAACCACGCCTTGCTTCACACTTCCAAGATCCGCCGTGCGCCCAAGATCTTTAAGCGGGGCATCGCTCTTTGCTTCCTTTAGATCTGCTGGCTTACTAAGATCTTTGACGGCGGTGGCGGTGTGCTTTACATCTTTAAGATCCGCTGTCTGCGCTAGATCTTTTATAACCGCGTTTTGCTTAACATCCTTAAGATCCGCCGTCTTTGCTTGGCTTAGGATCTTAGGCTCTTTGGCGCTATGCGCCGTGGGTCTTGCAAACAAAGTTTCTAGCGTTGGCTTTGCGTTTTGGCGCGCCAAAGCTTCGTGCTTGACTTCTTTTAGATCCCCCGTGCGCCCAAGATCTTTAATAATTGCTTCTATCTTAACTTCTTTGCGATCCGCCGTGTGCGCTAGGTTTTTAATGACGGCTTCGTTCTTAACATCCTTAAGATCTGCGGTCTGTGCTAGATCTTTTATCATCGCATCGCGCTTGACGTCTTTTAGATCCGCCACGCGCGCAAGATCCACAGGGCTAGCTTGGCTTTTTTGAATAACAGCCGCTCTTTCAACCGCTGGCGTTTTAGGTAGATCCGCTGGTGTTTTCTGATCCGCCGGCGCTTTCTCAAATTCCGGATTTTTCTCATAGCGCAAAATCGTTTCGCCGTCTTTTTCTACCTTTGCCTTTAGGATCTCCACGCCGTGCTTTTTGGCTAGATCTATAAGCGCTTTTAGGTTTTGCTTTGGTAGCTTCTTAAATTCACGCACGACGGCTTCTTTTGCCAGTGCTACGTCGATGTTTTTTTGCGATGAAATAGCGCGCACTACAAGCGTTGTAAATGTTAGCTCTTGAATGTCAGCCTTGCTTAAAAGCTCGCTAAATTCCGCCGCGTCTGCCGCGTTTGCACTCGCACCCGCGGCGCCATTTACATTCGCACCGGCATTTGCTCTAGCGCCCGCGCCGTTGCCCGCACCAAGCAAAGCCCCAAGCCCAGTGCCTTGCGCCTTGCTAGCCTTAACGCCCGGCTTGGCGTTTTTTACGAGATCTAAGATCTCCATAAGTCCTACCATCGCAAATCCAATCAATAAAAAGTTATTTCTCAAAAGCAAAAAATATTCCCGAGTTTGGAACGGTTTTTGTTTAGGCACAGCAAAGGCTAAAAGTTTATGAAGAACATTATATATGCACTCATTGTTGCGCTATTACTAGGCTCCTGCCTTAGCCAAGAAAGAAAGGACGGCAGGTTTGGCACCAGCTTGTTAAGAAGCTTGGATCTAAAACTAAAGACCGTTTTTCCGGTTAGCCCGGTTATTACAAAAAACGGCAAGATAAAGCTAACTTGCGTTGTAACAGATGGCAACGGCAACTATTTATCATCCACGCCGGCAAACCCAATCGGCTTGCACTTTGACGTCAAAGATCCTTCTATATTGCGCGTTGATGAATACGGCAACGTGCGTGGCTTAGAAGTTGGCAGCACAACCGTTAGCGTTTATGCCACCAAGGGGCAATACCGCTCCAATATTTACGATATTCAAGTGTTTGTTGTTAATCAAAACATCCCAGATGTTGCGGAAATTTACCTATCGCAAAACGGCGCTTACATAGATCTTGGTGCAAAAAGGAAGTTTAGGCTAACGGCTGTTTCTTACAACGGCGCGCAAACTTCGCTTTCAGAGGGCCGCGTTGAATTTATGCTAAGCAACGATAACGTAAGCCTTGATAAAAAAGAAATTGCGCTTAGCACTGGCAGCAACCCAATAGAAATAGAATTAACAGGGCTTAGCAAGGGTTATACCTTTGTAACGCCTGTTTATTATATGACAAAAGATGCAGAAACGGTCAAGATCACAGGCACGCCACTAGTGGTGCAGGTTAAAGACCCTGTGCAATCGTCAAAACCAGACGATGAGCGCTCAGACGGCGGGCATTTTCTAAGTATGTCAATCCAAGAAGACGACGGCAAAAAGCTTGTTCACGTAGGGCATTACGATGAAACGTTTAAATCTTTCAAAACGTCCTACTTTGACGCCACTTGGTATAACGACCCAATGGCATCGCCCGCATCTCAAGGCTACGGCAAGCAAGCAAAGCTCGTGCTTTCACCCTTTAGCTCAAACAAAAACAGGCCGCTTGTGCTAATGCTCCAAGACAAAAAAGCCATTCTTTGGTATCAGATCTACCCAAACACCGGCTGGCTATCCGCAGACATTAGCTCAAAAGAAATAGAAAGCGCAGAGCACCCGTTCAAAGAAAACAAAAGATATATGGATATAACCACAGACAATGAGTTTGTTTATATAGCTTACTTTGACAACATAAACAAGCAAGTTTGCGTGCAAAAAAGATCCACGCCAAAGCAGGCAGACTTTAACGCTTGCCACCGCACGGAAAACAACGTAACAGAGCTTAGCATCGCCGCAAATCCAGCCAGCCACGAGCCGCGCGTTGCATACATAGACCACAAAAAGCAAATTACATATCTAACCGTGCAAGGCAGGAAGTTTTTTACAGAAAAGATCTCTCACACAACAGGTGATGAAGAATCCGTGCGCATTAAGCTAAACTCTTTTAACAAAGTTTCCATTCTTAGCTACAAAATAGCAGAGTCAAAGGCGCAAATAGATCTAATCACAAGAGAGCCAAGCGGCGACTGGGCATTCCAAAACATTCCGCTAGAGCCCGTGGCAAAAGAAGCATCAGGCATAGACTTTGCCTTTGACGCCTACAACGAGCCGCGCGTGGTGTTTTCAGCAGATCAAAAGGTCAGATACGCACGCCGCACATTCTTTGCAAACGGCGCTTATAAATGGCTTGTAGATACCCCCGCCCAAGCTGGCGAAGATGGGCAAGGCAGCTCAAGCGCAATTTTTGTCGATTCATCAAACATAGCGCACATAGTCTATGCCAACTCAAAGACAAAGTGGTTTAACTACTGGGTTGAGCCTAGCTTTTTTGATTATAGGGATTTCCCAGCGTCAAAAGACATCGGTGCAGATGTAATTAGGACAAACACAAAATGAATCCACACATAAAATTTTTCTTGTCAGCTGTGTTGATGCCGCTTGTTTTCTTTTCTTGCAAGGCAGATCCAAAAACCAGCGGTAGCGCGGTGCAAGAAATTACAAAAGTAATGTATGCCGGCGAAACAGACGACGTTACAATAAACGAGCAAGGCGTTAAGTTTGACAGCGCAGACGCGGTAACAAACCGCTCAAACATTGTGCGTAGCCATCTAGACTATGAAAATTTAGTAAATCTAAACTTGCATCTTACAGCCCTAAAAAAGGGAGAAGAAGACGTAAATGTAGCGCTTTACGATGCCAACAAGCTAAAAAAGACGGTAAAAGTTAAGGTGGTAGTTGTTAGCCAGACCCCCACAGATGAGATAGGCGGCTCAGGCAGCAACCCAAACCCAAACAACCCTAGCGATCCAAACACGCCGCCAACGCCCCCAGGCCCGCTAGGCCCCGTTGATGACCCAAACGCTTGCATTAAAAACACGCTATTTAATAGCGTTAGCGATAGCTGGGTAGATCCAGAAGGCAAATACGGCACAGATTACGCAGCAAGGATCCAGTCAAAGATAATAACCAACACAGACTCAACCGTAACGCTTTACTACCCGGCGCTAACGTATGAGAAGATCCCACCGCCAACGGTTTCTCTTGGCACATACAAAGCCAACACGAGCACAACGGTTGAAATATCTTTCCAGCTAGATCTAGCTACAAAAATGTTTGGTCAGTCTAGCCCGCGTAACCATTTTTACATAGAATGGAACAGTCAATGCTTCCGTGGAAATATACCGTCGGCTATTTACAGCCCGCCGGATAAAACACTAACGTGGGTTACAAGAAGAAAATAGGGTTGCGCCTAGCGCGCACCCGCAAAGAGTATAAAAAATTAGGAGGTGAAGATGTTTAGATACGCCATTATGAAGTCTAATTAGACAGGAGGTTGCTAAAAAAATAATATTTAAAGACGATAAAGCAAACGTAAAATTTCTAAAACGAGGCGCAAAACAACGTGTTTTGCTAATAATTTTTGCGAAGGAGAATTTATGCAAAAGATTTTTGTAAAGGTTTTTTTGGCCTTAGCGGCGGTTTCGCTTAGCTACGCGGCAAACAGACCTGTTCCTATTCAAGAAGGCAGGTGGCAGTTAATAGGTATTAGCGGCTATCACCAAGGCCAGCAAGTAGATCCGGGGCAAGCAGGCGGTGCCAATATGAACGGTGCTTGCGAGGAAGTCGCTTGTATGGATATGGGAGAAAAAGATATAGCCTTAATCAGCATTAAAGGTAGCGTCCTACCTACGTTTGATGCAAACAGCACTTATGGTAACTTAGCATATGGTGGCGTAGTATCAGATCCAAACGGATACAACCCTACTAATGCTTGGAAAATTTTTACCAGCAAGGCAGTTAAGGATGGTAAGTCGGTTATGTGGATTGAGAATAACGGCACAACGTTAGGCTCAAGCTTACATTCAGTTTTGGGTATTCACACGCTAAACCACGGAGACACAGCCCTAAATCGTGCGGCAATCGCCATAGATTACGACCCGCTAAAGATAGTTAAGGGCACTTCACCAATTAAAACAATGTTTATTAGATCTCCTAGCACCGCAAGTAGTTTTTCACAGCCTGATATTAAATTATTCTACCAATCAACCCTAGAAGGCAAACCCTTCAAACTTATGCTTAGCGATACTAACGAATTTAAAAAAGAAAGCGTGATACTAACAGGTAAATTTAACGAGAGAAACACTTGGGATAAACCGGCGTATTATGACAAAGACAATCCCGATAAAGGTGGCTTAACTATTGTCCCTGCGCCTGGAAAGAGTGAAGGCGAGCAAGGTAAAACAAGTTATACAGATTTTAGAGCCATAGCAAGACTATTTGATATGAACTTAACGGATAATAACGTGTCAAAAAGCGGCTTCTTTGACCCTTACGCTGTTAATTATATTCAAGGGCTAGAGGGTAACCTAACCGTTTATGATTACACAAGAAAAGTTGGCGATATAGGCACGTGGAGAGTTGCAGCTTATTACGGCGCTGGTAACAACAAGCCAACGGGAATTTGGCCTACCGATAAACCTTTTACAATTCCTGATGAAACAAAAGACGGTTACGCAGACTTTACAAAGGGTATGGGTTATTGGGTTAAATACGACCAAGATTCAAAAGCAAAAGTTCCAGCAGACTATAACAACTCTAAGCTAGAGTTAAGAACAATACCAGGCTTTCTAGCAGGCACTTCTATTGAGCCAAAAGATTACAACACAACAGATATGGTAAAAGAAGGTTGGAATCTCCTAGCCTTTAATGATGGCATCTTAAGATACACAACAACAGGTCTTGTAATGCGTGTAGGTATTACAGACTTTAACATAACAGGACCCGAAGAAGTTCAATATGTAACAGTTCATATGGATGCTGGCGATAACGTCAAAGCCTGCCAAAACGTTAATAAAGCCATAGACGCAGCCAACAAAAATTCAAGCATAAATCTCCTAACAGGCGTCTATCCACTTAATATTAAATGCTATCCTGTCGCAACGGACAATGGTAACACTCAACACTATGTAATGCTAGTTTCTGATGATAGATTTGGTATAGATGTTTCAAAAACTCACGATCCAGCAAAAATTTTAAGTCTATCAGGTGCTAACTTTACAAAATACGATACCAATATATCCGTAAAAGATGGAAAACCAAAAGAAGATCCTAAGAATGGCGATCTTGTAAGACTTTGGAGTAGGTTTGGTGAATATATGCTAGCGGTAGATTTCAACCGAGATGTTTTGAAAATGGCTAATGCAGCTGCCCCTATGAATGGAGATAAAAACTTTTTCGAACTATTTCAATTTTCCATAACTGTTCCTGCTGTTGAAGCTGGTGGTAGTAAAAAGGCACACAAAATAAAACCGGATAGTACCAAGTGGAAAGAAAATATGCACTGGGATATTAACGCAAGTATTCACGGTTTTGCCGCAGGTGTTCCTGGTGCGGTTTCTTATAGTAAGGATCTATATGCAGGAAAGGGAATGGGTGCTGGTTGGCTTAATGAAGAAAACAATACCACTGTTTATATAGGTATGAATAAGCGCTTTTATGTTACAGATGAAACCTTTGTTCGAGTTTATGATTTGACGGATACTGTTAGATATGCTGGAGAAACAGGCGATGTAAATGGAACAAACTGGGCGGTTAAAATTACTGGTGACGGTCAAAAAGATACATTTAAGCCTACTTTTCAAGCAGCAAGTGGTCAATTTACAAAACCTATTGAAACCCAAGCTGCAAATACAAAAGTTATGATGCAGGTTATTGGCGATAAAAACCAAAGCGTTGCCTTCTTTGGAAGCACAATTTCTAACTTTGATGTGCAAGAAGCAAACGTAAGCGAGAAAAAAGACGGTAAATGGGTACCTGGAACAGAAGCAGATATAGAAAAGTCTGATTTCTACTCAAGCTTTGATATTTTAAAAGATATCACAGTAGATGAAATGCTAGGCAGAGACGCTAAAGAAAAGAACGGCACTATTTTAGGTGCAATTTCTACCGTTTATCTTGGTAGCAGCCTAGCTTCTGCGCCTATTACTAAAGATGGTAATACAGTGCCTTCATCTTACACTAGCAACCTAAAGAATGTTCCTGTTTATGTAGAAAGCTTTCCAAATGACGGACCGCTTTATTACCTAAGCGCTCTAGGCTTAAGGCCAGAAGTTATTATGACAGCAGAAACAGCCAATAAATTAACAGGAAGCAACGCTGTAATTACTTGGCGTGCGGTTGATACCACAAGAAATCCATCAGAATGGTTTGATGACGCAACAAACTTTGACCTATTCCAAACAGAATACGGCAAGGGCTATTGGGTGTATTTAAGTGGCGGTTATGATGTGGCTAAAGCTGTAACTATTGACGATAACGTTAAATATGAAATTATTGGCTACCATCACTTTGACAACAAGAAAACAGGTGATTACTCTACAACAACCAACCACGCGGACGGATCTGTTGACGCAAAAATTGGCGGCTTAAGCAGAAAGAGTGCTGATGGCACGGTTTATACAAGCGGTGAGTCTTTCAACGTTCAAGCTTCAGTTGGCGGTAACACACACTCTATGAACGCAGAAAGTGCTGTTACAGAAGGTGCAAAGGCAGAATTTACGCTAAAGCTTAGCGACTACGAAACAGACGGCTTTAAAGAAAGCGCAAGCACAATTGCTCTTAGCGTTATGGCAGCAGATGGCTTAGGCGCTAGAGCCAAGAAAGACGGCTTGAACATTCCTTTTGTTAAACCTATGGCGCCTGAAGTAAAAGTTGATGGTAGTGACTTGGAAGTAAAGAGCACATACGCTAAGTTCTTGTATTTGTTTGAAAACAACATTTCAGACACAACTTATGCTGCGCAAATAAAATTGCAACTTCCTATGGAGTTAAAAGAAGAAGATAAAACAAGCAGCGTTAAGATAGACACAACGGCTGGTGTGTTTAAAGAAAACTTTAAGTATCCAGAAGCTGTGGATAAAGGCAGAGCTCCTAAAGATCTAAAAGGAGCAGAAGGTTTACCAGAGCCTACCGCAGACCTAAGATTTGTAGCTGCAACGGATGATAAAAAACACATTGGAACAAAAACGCCTGTGTTTTTATCAGACCAATACCACTTCAAATATGCGCCGATTTATTCTGGAACATATGTTTTGGAAATTGCTGCTAATAATGGCGAAGATAGCAAGCCATACGACACAACAGAAAAGAAACAGTTGGATCAAGATCGTGGTGTTGCATTGAAAGATTCAAAAGCTGGAACGGCTATGGTTTTCCCAGCCGGTGTAACTGATGTGCCTAGCTTGAATAATGCAACAACAGTTCATACTTTATCTGTTGGTGTAGATAATACGTATGTAGCAACAATTCAATATTCAGAAGCCTATACGGGAAAATATTTCTTTATCTATGTTCCTGGTGCAGGCTTGTATTACTCTATATTCCCAAATATGGAAAAAGTAAGTGGCAATGGTAGTTTGCAAGGAATCTACAAATTAACTAACGTTAAGGATTCTAAGCAAATCATTAAAAAACCAACAGGTGGCGGCGGTAATGCTGGCGGTAACGGCGGCGGTGGCAATGCCGGTGGTAACGCCGGTGGTAACGCCGGTGGCGGCAATGCCGGTGGAAATAACGGCTAAAAATAAAAGGGGATCCGTCCCCTTTTTAGGATACAAGAAATGAAAAGAACTTTTTGCTTTGCCTTTTTTGCAAGCCTTGTTTTAGCCGGGCAGCTCCCACCCGTCCCAACGCCAAACGACTTGGCGCAAAAAACGGTGGCACTAAAAAATTGCAAAGTGCCTTTAGAAGTGGCGATTTTACCGCCAGCTATAGACAAAGACTATAAGTCTTGCGTGAATGCGTATTACAAACCCAGCCTAACGGACGCGGATACGCTCCTTAAAAAGCACGGGTTTTTAGCGCAAGACGATAAGCTTGTAAAGGTGGAGATTGCAAATGGTTTTGTTAGAGCTTATGAGATTTTTTATGAGCCGGCAAAAAAAAAGCTTTTTCCAAGCAAAGAAGCAAAAGTTCTTTTATGTAATGAAAACTTGGAAGCTTGCTTTGATGCAAGCGCTTTACCAAAGAAAGACAAAAAGAAATGAAAGGATTTAAAATGACTAAAAAAGAATTGCTAGTTTTGGCGTTTTCTTTTGCGGTTGCGGCTAGCTTTGTAGCTTGCGGTGGTTCATCTAGCGGCTCGACATCTTTATCAAAAAATAATTCAAAGAACGTGGATAGCCGGTATTTGCTAAACTCTAAAACAGACCTAAGAGTTGCCGTGTGTGAAGAAACAAAATTTGAAAAGCGCCCAGGCTATGATGAAATGGAAGCAACAGGCTGCAATAAATGGAAAGAAGTTCCATATAAAGATGGAAAAACGCACAAAAGCGAACGTTTTTCAGCTTTGGGCGATGTTCCACCACAAGCACCGACGCTTTATAGATAATCTAAGAGGGCAAACGCCCTCTTTTTTATGAAAAATTTTCTGCTTTTTCTTTTATTTTCTGCTTTTTTATTCTCCGCTGACCCGATATTTAATACATACATCAAGCCTTTTGCTAGCTACAATAGCTTAGATCTTGACTACTCCGTCCATATGATTAAAGATGGCAATTTTGAAGACAAACCGCGCAAACAAATGCACTACGGGCGCAAAGGAGAAACGCACAAGTTTAGCTACCAAGATGGCTACTTTTGTGCTGGTGCTGCAATTGGAGTGCAAAAGGGGCGGTTTGATAACTTTTACGAGCTAGGGCTTAGCCTTAGCCGCAATTATTCAAACGATTTTTACACGCGCTTTGGTTTTACGCTAAACGATTTTTACACGCGCCGCGACTGGCTGCCATACATTAGCTTTGGCGCCGGGCTTGGCTACAAGCAAAGCTTAAAAGATCTGCTGCCGTCTAATGTGTTTTACTTTGCCGGCTTTGGCGTGCTGCACGAATTTTCGCGCAAAAACAAGCTTGACCTTTACGTCAAATACCAAAGATCGCACTGGCGCACGTTTTTTCACGATTACGGCGACGAAATTTGGCGCGATAGTATTCTTTCTTTTAACGCCGCCTTAGCGATTTTTGTTTTTTAGTTTTACGTTTTTCTGGTTTCTGTGTTCTGTGTTCTGTGTTCTGTGTTCTGGGTTCTGGGTTCTGGGTTCTGGGTTCTGGGTTCTGGGTTCTGGGTTCTGGGTTCTG
>CAUTXO010000023.1:0-22802 GCA_963542625.1 uncultured Helicobacteraceae bacterium
GGGTGCAACTTTGATTGCAGCTATTGCATTATCCCCGCCGTGCGTGGGCGCGCGCGCAGCCTAGCCGCGCCTGAAATCCTAGCGCAGATAAGCGCCCTGTGCGAAAGGGGCTTTAGCGAGTTTATCCTAACGGGCACAAACACGGGCAGTTACGGCGTCGATTGCGGCGAAGATCTAGCGGGGCTCATCAAAAAAATCACCGCTATAGACGGCGTGCGGCGCATTAGGCTAGGCAGCATTGAGCCATCGCAAGTAAGCGGCGCGCTCATAGACGCCCTAGAGCAAAAGGGCGATAGATACTTGCACGTCGCCATTCAGCACACGCACGAGCAGATCCTAAAGCGTATGCGGCGGCGCAATAAATATGAAAGCGACCTAGCGCTTTTTAAACGGCTAAGATCTTACGGCTTTGCGCTGGGGACGGATTTCATCGTTGGTTTTCCCGGCGAGAGCGAGGCGGTGTGGCAAGAAGCCTTTGCTAGGTTTGCCGTAATGCCGCTTACGCACGTTCATTCTTTCATTTACTCGCGGCGTGATGAAACTTTGGCGGCGGGCTTTAAAGACGCCGTCAGGGGCGATGACGCCAAAGAAAGGCAGCGCGCGCTCATAGATCTAGTGGCTAGCAAGAATTACGAGTTTAGAAAGGGTTTATCTAGCCTTTGCGTGCTGATTGAAAGCAGCGAGCAAGCAATCGGGGCGGATCTTAGCGCGGGCACTGGGGATCTTAGCGCGGCGGGCGAGTTCGTGTCGCAGGGCACTTGCGAGTATTTTAATAAGATAGAAATCCACTCAAAGCGCCCCCTGTCAGGCTGGGTGAGCTTAGAGCGCCTAGAACACAGGGCGGACAAAACCCTTGCGTATGTATGATTTTGCCGTCATCGGCGCTGGCATTGCAGGGGCGAGCGTGGCGCATTTTTTGGCACAGGCGGGCAAGCGCGTCGCCATTTTGGACGCTAGCCGTTTAAACCCCGCCAAGATCCAAGCAAGCAGCGCGGCGGGGGCGTTTTTATCGCCGATGTTTGGTAAGGGAGATCTTAAGAGTTTTATCAACGGGGCTTTTGCGGACGCGCTTTTGTTTTACGGAAAGCACTTTGCGCCCTTGCTTACCGCGCGCGGGCTTTTGCGCCTAGAAAAGCACCTAGACCGCGATTTTTCAGGGCTTGGCGAAACGATGGATTTTCCGTATGAGCGCCGCGGCGATGGGTATTTTTTGCCTGTTGGCGCGATGATTGACGCGCGCGGGCTGCTAAAGGGCTTAAGCGCGCTTAGCGATATTTACGACCTAGACGTGCAAGCCTTGCATTACGATGAGCGCGAAAGGTGCTACACCTTTAGCGGTGCGGTTTTGCGCCAAGCTAGCGGGGGAGATCTAGGCGCGCAAGATCCAAGCGGACGAGCTCAAGATCCGAGCGGGCAAGATCTAAGTGGACGCGCCAAAGATCTAAGCAGTGGCGGGCGGGCGCAAGATCTTAGCACGTGGGCTCAAGATCTGCGCGCCAAAGCCGTTGTGCTCGCAACGGGCGCTTATCCGCTTGCTAGCTTGCCAGCCCTAGATCTCCCCGCGTTGCGCGGGGTTTGGGGCGAGCGCTTGGCGGTAGAAACGCCCGCGCGCGTGGCGCATAACATCGCAAAAGACGTCAGCGTTTCCGCAACGATGGCGGATGGCTTGGTAGCCATCGGCTCAACGCACGTTAGAAGCACCGTAGAGTTTGGCTTAAACAAAGAGCGCGCGATGGCTCTTTTGAAGCGGGCGCGAGCGACGATGAGCGCTTTAGTGGATTTGCGCGGCGCGCGGATTGTGGATATAAAATGCGGCATTCGCCCTTGCAGCGCGGATTATTACCCAGCGGCGGGCAGGGTTTATGATAGCGCCAAGATCTTAGAGCTTTACCCAGGTATTCGCCACGGGGCGCGAATTCCAGAGCATTTGTTAAGCTCCTACCCAGCGCTTTACATTCACACCGCGCACGGGGGCAGGGGCTTTGCCAGCGCGATTTACACCGCCCGCGCCCTTGCGGATTTTATTTTGCACGCCACGCCCTTGCCAAGCCGCATAAATTCAGCCCGCCTTGTGTATAAAACCTTGCGCCGCGCCGCCAAGCTTTAGAAAACTCTTGCTACAATCCGCGCTTTAAACTAAACTCAAGGAACAGTGATGTTAGAAGGTATTATTAGAGAGAGTACGGAGCGCGCTTACACAAAGACGCTCAAAAAGGATGGTTATCTAATTGCCAATCTTTACGGAAACGGCGCGGGCAACATCAATTGCGCGTTTAAGAAAAACGATTTTATCCGCTACGTTAAGAATAAGGATAAGTTGGTTTTTGAAGTTAAACTGGATAAGAAAAAATACCCCGTTATCATTCAAGAATACCAAAAAGATCCCGTAACTTCGGACTTGGTGCATATAGATCTTAGAATTGTTGGCGGCGATAAAAAGCAAAAGTTTATGATCCCTGTTAAGACCGTTGGCACGCCTAAGGGCTTGAAAAATCGCGGCGTTTTTGTGATGATGCACCGCCGCTTGCCCGTTGTGTGCGCGCCTAAAGATCTTCCTGATTTTTTTGAGCTAGACGTTACGAATTTAGACGTTGATGACAGCATAATCGTGCGCGATATTACAGCGCCAAAGGGCGTGGCGATTAAACTTGGCGAGAGCGTGGCTGTTGTGGGAGTGATAAAAGCCAAGTAATGATCCTAGTCGCGGGGCTTGGCAATCCGGGCGCAAAATACGCCCGCACGCGGCATAATGCGGGGTTTATGCTGATTGATAAGCTCGTGGCGGTGACGCACGCAGAGCCCGTGGTTTCTAAAAAGGCAAAAGGCTTGCTGTATGAAGCGGCGGATTTTGTTTTTTTGAAGCCGCAAACCTTTATGAACGCTAGCGGCGAGAGCGTTAGCCCCGTTTTTTCTATGTTTAACGTCAGCCGCCTTATTGTGGCGCACGATGACCTAGATCTTAGTGTCGGCGCTTTGCGTTTTAAGCTTGGCGGCGCAAGCGGCGGGCACAACGGCTTAAAAAGCATCGATTTTCATCTAGGCGCGGATTACACAAGGGTTAGGATAGGCATATCAAGGCCGCAGGATAAGGACGATGTGATTTCTTACGTGCTTTCTAGCTTTACAGCAAGCGAGCTTGAGACCCTAGAGCCCGTTTTGGATTGCGCGGCGCAAGCGGTCCTAGGCTTTAAGGATATGGACTTGCCGCTTATTCAAAGCCGTTTTACGCTTAAAGCCGCTGGCGGTAAGGCTTAAGCCACGACTTGCGCGGCTTGCTTTGCTTGGATCTTGGCAGTGCTGGGGTTGGCTAAGATCTTGGGCTTTAGATCTGAAGTTGCCCGTGCGCTAAGATCTTGCTGTGTTAGATCTTAGACATTTGGCTTTTAGATCTTGCGAGTGCTTTGATTTTGGGTGCTGTGCTTTTTGTGTTTAGATCTAAGTGCTGGCGCTGGTTTTACTTAGATCTTGCAAGCGCTTGGATCTTTGCGGTGCTTAAGATTTGGCGGCGGCTAAGATCTTACGGCATTGCCGCAAAGATCAAAACGCAAAACGCGAGCTTGGTTTGGTGGATAGAATGCTTTATAAATTTTTGATTGCTATATATTTGAAGTATTTTTTTATCATTTTGATTGCGCTTGAGCTGCTGTTTATCGGCATTGATTATCTGGGGCAATACACGTATTTACCGAACTCCGCCAACCTTAAACTGCTCTATATTTTTTACAATACGCTAGGCACTCTCAAAATCACGCTGCCGATTTCTTTGGTTTTTGGCGTCATCGTTTCAAAAATTCACATCATAAAGCGCAACGAGCTGGTTTCCATTTACGCGCTTGGGGCGTCAAGATCTAGGGTGCTGCTGCCGTTTTTTAGTGCGTCGCTTGTTGTGGTGGCGGTGTTTGTGCTAGCGCAGGGCTTTTATTTTTACGATGCCAAGACAAAATCGCAAGACATCATCAACAAAAAATTTGCAAGCACGCAACTAAAAGATCTGTTTTTGACTTACAACGACGATTATATCTACATCGCCAGCCTGAACCCGGTGCTAAAACAAGCGGAAAATTTCATTGTTTTTAGGCTTTTGGGCGGGGAGCTGGTGCAAAAAATGCAGGCGCAGCGCGGGAGCTTTAGCGCCGATGTTTGGAGCCTAGAAAACGTTACGCTCACTGATATTGTTGCCTTTGACACCACCTTGCAAGCAAGCGCTATAAAAGAAAGCCACCAAGACAAAATCACAGCGCTAGAGGGCTTTAAGCCGTCAATCATAGATAGCGTCTATGAGTGGAAAGAGATCTTGGGCTTTAGGGATCTTATCAATTCCATTTGGCTTATGCATTCGCAAGGCATTTCGACAGAAAAACTGCGCGGAATCATCTATTCAAACTATCTCGTGCCCTTTTTTGCGCCACTTTTTACGATTTTTATTTTTTTTGCCGTGCCTATTAGCGTGCGGTTTTTTAATGTGGCGGCGTTTTCAAGCCTTGCGGTTTTTGTGAATTTGGGCGTTTGGGGCGTGCTTTTTGTGCTCTCTCAGCTTGCTAGCACGTCAAGCCTAAACCCAGAAGTTGCGATTATTTTGCCATTTTTGCTCGTGAGTATCCTTGCTGGGTATTTATTTAAAAGGCATCTTTAAACTTAGATGTTTTAAGGTAAAATCCTGCCTTAATTATTTTCATTTTTTTGGGATTTTTTGTGGATATAAAATATCTTGCCACTAAATACAAAACGCCGCTTTACGTTTATGATTTTGACCATTTCACAAATCAATACGAAAAACTAAAAACCGCCTTTAGGGGCAAAAAATCTCTCATCGCCTATGCGGTTAAGGCAAATTCCAATTTAAGCGTCATCAAGCATTTTGCCACGCTTGGCGCGGGCGCGGATTGCGTATCCATCGGCGAAGTTAAGCGCGCGCTTAGGGCGGGCGTCAATCCATATAAAATAATTTTTAGCGGCGTTGGCAAAACGCAAGACGAGCTAAAAGAAGCCTTGCAAGCGGGGCTACTTTTTATAAACGTTGAGAGCGAGGGCGAAATGCTTTTGCTAGAAAGTGTGGCAGCGGGGCTTAATAAGCAAGCGCGGATCTCCTTGCGCGTTAATCCGGGCGTCGATGCCAAGACGCACCCGTATATTTCAACGGGGCTTAGCGAGAATAAGTTCGGCGTGGATTTTGACACGGCAAAGCGGCTGTATTTGCGCGCCAAAGCAAGCGAGCACTTAGATCCTGTGGGAATTCACTTCCATATTGGCAGCCAGCTTTTAGATCTAGCGCCCTTAAAAGAAGCCGCGCTCAAAGCCGCCGAGCTTGCTAAAGCGCTCAAAGCCGCTGAGATAGACATAAAATTTTTTGACGTAGGCGGTGGGCTTGGCGTGGCTTATGATGGCGAGAGCACAATAGACGCGGATCTTTACGCCAAGGCAATGCTAGCGGCGGTTAAGGATCTTGACGCAACCGTCATTTGTGAGCCAGGCAGATACCTAACGGCAAACGGCGGGGAGTTTATCACGAGCGTTTTATATGAAAAAACGACGCGCACGAAACGCTTTGTCATCGTCGATGGCGCGATGAATGATTTAATCCGCCCATCGCTTTACGGCGCTTTTCACGGCATAAGATTCTTGCCGCGCGGCGGCGCGGGCGCGACAAAAGCAGACGTCGTAGGCCCTGTTTGCGAAAGCGGGGATTTTTTAGCCAAAGACGTGCTTTTGCCACCTTTAAAGGGCGGAGATCTGCTAGCCATTAGATCCGCTGGCGCTTACGGCTTTTCAATGAGTAGCAACTACAACACACGCGCGCGCCCGGCAGAAGTGGCTTTGCAAGGCGGGGCGGATAGGCTAATTCGCGCCAGAGAAAGCGTGGAAGATCTTTACAAAAACGAAGAAGGGCTGCTAGCTAATGGATAAACTCCGCGCGCAAATCGACAAAATAGACGACGAGCTCATCAGGCTTTTATCCAAGCGAATGGCGGTGGTAAAAGAAATCGGCGCTTTTAAGCAAGCGGCAAACATCGGCGTTTTTAAGCCAGAGAGAGAAAAGGAAATCATCGAGCGCCTATCAAAACAAGCGGGCGAGTTTTTAAGCGCGGGGGCAATTCGGGCTATTTTTTGGGAGATCTTTGCAGCCTCAAGAAACCTTGAATACCCGCAAAAGGTGGCGTATCTAGGCCCGCTTGGCAGCCATACGCACCAAGCCGCGCAAGAGAAGTTCGGCAGCCTTAGTAGTTATCTATCGCTTGGATCTATCGCGGCGGTGTTTAACGCCGTGCAAAAGCGCACCGTTAAGTATGGCGTCGTGCCTATTGAAAACAACACAGAAGGCATTGTGGCAGAGACGCTGGATCTCTTGGGGGCGTCAGATCTTTACATCGTGGCAGAAGCAAAGGCGGCTATCCACCATAGCTTTGTGAGCCTTGAAAACGATCTAAAAAATATTAAAAAGATCTATTCAAAAGACATCGCCTTTGGGCAATGCCGCTTATTTTTAGGCGAGCCATCTTTGGTGGGGGCAAAGCTAATCCCTGTGGAATCCACGGCAAAGGCGGCAAGCCTTGCAGCGCAAGAAGCAGGCGCGGCGGCGATTTGCTCTGTGGCAGCGTCTAAGATCTACGGCGTGCCCGTTTTGTATGAAAACATCGAGGACAGCAAATACAATCAAACGCGCTTTGTCATCATCAGCGACTACAAAAACGCGCCAACGGGTATGGATAAAACGACTGTTCTTGTGAAAACGCCAAACGAGCCAGGCGGGCTTGCCAAGCTTTTGATGGATTTTTACGACGCGGGCATAAACTTGCTAAAGATAGAATCAAGGCCAATACGCGGCAAAAAGGACTTTTTCCAGTGGTTTTACATCGATTACGACGGGCATTTTGAGGACGAAGCGTCAATGCGCGTCATCGAGAAATACAAGCAAGACGTCAAGTGGCTTGGTAGTTTTGTAAAGGTGTAGCAATGATTAAATTTAAAGAACATTTAGGCGGCGTGAAGCTTTATGAAGCGGGCAAGCCAATTGAGCTTGTGGTGCGGGATTTTGGCGTGGCAAAGGAAAACGTGGTAAAGCTTGCTAGCAATGAAAACCCGCACGGCACGAGCCCCGCGGTGGTAGAAGGGCTAAGATCTTACGCCGCGCAAGCCTTTCGCTACCCAGACGATAGCTACTACGAGCTAAAAGAAGCGCTAGCGGCAAAGTTTGGCGTAGGATCTGAGAATATCATCGTAGGCTCTGGGAGCGACCAGATCTTTGAGTTTGTATCGCACGCGCTCTTAGATGGCTCAAAGCTTGTGCTGCAAAATAAAATCACCTTTGCGATGTATGAAGTTTATGCCACGCAAGAAGGCGCGAAACTCATCAAAACTTCTAGCACCAAGCACGATTTAGGCGAGTTTAAAAAGCTTTACGCCGCGCATAAGCCAGATCTTATCTACCTTTGCACGCCGTCAAATCCAATCGGCGATGCCTTAGATAGCGCCGATGTTTTTGAATTTTTGGCTAGCGTTGATCCTAGCTGCCTTGTTGTCCTAGACGCGGCTTATATGGAGTACGCGGCGTTTAAAGACGCAAAAAAGCTAATCCGCCCGCGCGAGATCTTAGACAAATTTTCAAACGTCATCTACACGGGCACGTTTTCAAAGGCTTACGCCCTAGGCGGTATGCGCGTTGGCTATGGCATTGCGCGCAAGGAAATTATCGATGTGCTGTTAAAATTACGCGCACCGTTTAACATCACGAATTTATCTCTTAAAGCCGCGACGCTTGCTCTTTCTGATGAAGAATTTGTGAATTTTTGCCTTAGGGATTGTTTTTTGCAAATGAAGCGTTTTGAATATTTTGCTAGCAAGCACGGGATCTCTTACGAGCCTAGCTTTGCGAATTTTATTACGTATTTTTTCACGGATAAAGACTCTAGTGCGCTTAGCCTTGCGCTCTTAAAAAGCGGCGTGATCGTCAGGGATCTTAGATCTTATGGGCTAAACGCCATTCGGATAACGATCGGCACGGGGGAGCAAAACAGCAGGTTTTTTGAAAGTTTTAGTAAGGTTATTTAGTGGATATACGAGCGCTGGTAGAACAGATTGTAAGCCTTTATAAGAATTTAAATAAGCCGCAAAAATACGCGATTTTAGCGACGGTTGTTGTCGTTGTCTCGCTCATTGCTTTTTTGGTGGTGTTTAATTTGCCAAGCAAAAAAGATGACGGCTTTAGGCCGCTTTATGAAAACCTAAGCCAAAAAGACGCGGGGCTTATCGTGCAGCAGCTTGAAAAGAAGCAGATTGAGTATAAGATCCCGACCGATGGCACGATTGAGATAAAAAAAGAGCTTGTTAATCAAACGCGAATGGATATGGCGACGCAGGGCTTGCCTAAGGAGTCTAAGGTGGGCTTTGAGCTTTTTGACAAGCAAGAGCTAGGCGCAACGGACTTCGACCAGCGCGTGAAGTTTATCCGCGCCAAAGAAGGCGAGATTGCGCGCACGATTGAAATAATAGACTCAATTGATAGCGCCAAAGTTCAGATTGCCTTGCCAAAAGAAAGCGTGTTTGTTTCTAAGGAGACGCCGCCGACGGCTAGCGTAATTATCCGCTTAAAAGAAGGTATGACGCTTAACAAAAAGCAGGTTTCTGGGATTAAATTCTTAGTTTCTGGCGCGGTTTCTAAGCTCACGGTTGAGAACGTGAAAATAGTTGATGAGGACGGCATTCCGCTTGGCGAAGAAGACGCAAGCAGTGCAGCGGGCGAGCTAGCGCGTATGCAATTGCGCTACAAGCGCGATTACGAAAAGATCTACGAAGAAAAAATCGTTAATATGCTAGGGCAGTTTTTAGGCGGGGCGGATAAGGTCGTGGCAAAGGTTACGGCTGAATTTGACTTCGCGCAGCGCGATAGTGTAGAAGAAGTTTTTGACCCAAACAACGTGCCAAGATCTGAGCAAACCTTAGAGGAAAAGCGCGAGGGTTACCGTCCCAAAGAAATTGGCGGAGTGCCCGGCGCTGTTAGTAACATTGGTCCAGTGCAGGGCTTAGAGGACAAGAACGTTAGGGAAAAATATTCTAAAAACGAAGCGACGACGAATTACGAAGTTTCAAAGCGCACGTCTAATGTTAAGGGCGAGTTTGCGCTTTTGCGGCGTTTAACTGCGGCGGTGGTCGTCGATGGCAAATACACGCCTAAAAAAGACGAAAACGGCGCCGTGATTGACGATGAGTTTGTTTTTGAGCCCCTTAGCGATGATGAAATGGAGCGCCTAACCGCGCTTGTAAAGAATACGGTTGGCTTTAATGCCGCGCGCGCTGATGAAATTAGCGTTAGTAATTTTGAATTCCGCGTAATGCGCCCTGCAAAAAAAGACGGCGCAATGCGCTTTTTAGACGCGGTGGAAGCGTATCTTGGGCCATTTTATCCGTTCTTAAAATATCTATTCATCGTGCTGATTTTGGTGTTTTTCTATAAAAAGGTCATCGTGCCCTTTGCAAACCGTATGATGGAAGTGCCAACAGAAGAAGAAGAGATCCCAGAAACCACGATAGAATTTGACGAAGAAGAGCTAGAAGACAACAGCGACAGACTCAACGAGCTTAGAAAAAAAGTGGAAAATCAGCTTGGTCTAGGCGATAATATGGACGAGGAAAAAATGAAATACGACATTTTGCTAGAGCGCATTCGCGGCATTGCAGAGGAGCGCATCGAGGAGGTATCGCAGCTCATTACGTCGCTTGTTGAAGATGAAATTATAAAAACGGGAAATCGTTAAGGATAGTTTATGCAATTGCCACCACATTTACAGTCGCAATTTGATGAAATGTCGATGTCGGAGAAGGTCGCCATTCTTTTAATGCAGCTTGGCGAGGACGTAACGGCGCAGGTTTTTTCGCATATTGAGATAGATCTTGTAACGGAAATTTCCAAATACATCGCGATGGCAAAGGGTATGGATAAGCAGCTAGCTTACGCCGTGCTAGAAGAGTTTTACGCCATTATGCAATCAAATCAATACATCTCAACGGGCGGTTTGGAATACGCGCGAGAGATCTTGATAAAAGCCCTAGGTCCAGAAGAAGCCAGAAAAATAATGGACAAGCTGGCAAAAACAATGCAACAGGGGCAAAACTTTTCGTATCTTGAAAAGATCAAGCCCCAACAGCTATCTGACTTCATCATCAACGAGCACCCGCAAACGGTGGCGCTTATCCTAGCGCATATGGACGCCACCGCCGCGGCTGATACGCTCACGCTTTTTCCCGATGACATACGTGGCGAAGTGGCGATGAGAATGGCAAACTTAGGCGATATTTCGCCATCTATTATTAAGCGCGTTTCTACCGTGCTTGAGTCTAAGCTTGAAGCGCTCACAAGCTATAAAGTAGAAGTTGGCGGCCCAAGATCTGTGGCGGATATTTTCAATAGGCTAGGATCTAAGGCGTCTAAAACAACGCTTGCCTACATCGAGCAAATCGACGAAAAGCTAGCCAGCGACATTAAAGATATGATGTTTACTTACGAAGATCTTATCAAGCTTGACAACAACGCCATTCGTGAGATCTTGCGCACGGCGGACAAAAAAGATCTTTTGATGTCTTTAAAAACCGCGACCGAGCCGCTTAAAAATAAGATTTTTTCTAATATGAGCCAGCGCGCGTCGGCTTCGCTGCAAGAGGAGCTTGACTACCTAGGCGCTGTGAAAGTGCGGGAAGTAGAAGCGTCTCAGCGCAAAATCGTTGAGCTAGTGCAACAGCTTGCGGAATCTGGAACTATCGAAATGGGTTCAGAAGAAGAAGTCATCGAGTAAGCGCGCGTGGAACTCATCATTACAGCAGACGAGCTAAAAGAGCACAGGGTAGAAAAATACTACTTCAGGCGTGTGGATAGGCTAGGGCTAGAAACGAGCGAGCCAGACGCTGAGGAAAAGTTGCAAAAATTTACCATTAAAAATTTTGACGCTGAGAGCCAAGATCTAGTAGAAGCCGCGCCAGAGAGCCAGATAGAGCCGCTAGACGATGACGCCGATAGCCAAGATCTAGGCGATGAGACACAAGCGCAAACAAACGAAGATCTGCTTAAGAAAATAGACGAGCTAAGCTCAAGCGTGGTAAAGCTTGAAATGCAGCTTGAAAAAAAGGAAGAAGAGCACAAATACGAGCTTGAAAAGATCCGCCAAGAAGCCTACGATGACGGGCTAAACAAGGGCGAAGAAAGCGCGCTAGCTAAGGTAAAGGACACGATGGACGAGTATCAAGATAAGCTCTATTCGTCCATCAAAAAGCTTGACGCTGCTAGCATTGAATACGCAAGCGGCATAAATAAGCTAGAAGAAGAGCTAGTGAGCGTGGCGCTTGAAATTGCCGCAGAAGTGGTAGCAAAAGAAGTGCAAAGCAATTCAAAAGAAGTGGCGCTGTCTCTTGCTAAAAGCTTGCTAGGTAGCGTTAAGGACGCTTCAAAGGTAACGGTCAAAGTTTCCGCCAAAGACGCGGGGCTTTTGCGCGAGCATTTTAAAGACCGAGTGCAAATAGAAGAAGACGACGCGCTAAGCCCGGGCGGCGTGGTGATTATTAGCGACGTTGGCAACATAAACGCCGATATTCAAAAGCGGTTTGAAAAGATAAAAGCGCACGGTTTGGAGGGCAATTGATGTCTGTAAAAAATATGAACTACAAAGAGCTAAAAGACGAAGCGGCAAAAATTAGGCAGCGGATCTTGGAAGTTGTGAGCAAAAACGGCGGGCATTTAACGAGCTCGCTTGGCGCGGTGGAGATAATCCTAGCCATTCATAAGATCTTTGACCCCTCAAAAGATCCAATCATCTTTGACGTATCACACCAAGCCTATGCGCACAAGCTATTAACAGGCCGCTTTGATAGTTTTGAGAGCCTTCGCACCTTTGGCGGCATTAGCGGCTACACAAAGCCAAGCGAGTCGCCATACGATTATTTCATCGCGGGGCATAGCTCAACGTCCATCTCCCTAGCCGTTGGCGCGGCAAAGGCAATCGCTTTGCGTGGCGAAGATCGTTTACCCGTCGTCGTCATCGGCGATGGCGCGCTCACAGCGGGTATGGTTTATGAAGCGATGAACGAGCTAGGCGACGCCAAATACCCAATGGTTATCATCATAAACGACAACGAAATGTCAATCGCAAAGCCAATCGGCGCAATCTCAAACTACCTTTCACGGCGAATGGCGGGCGACTTATTCCAAAGCCTAAAACGCCGCACAGAAAAGCTCCTAAAGGGCTATGAATCCATAGAATACCTAGCAAAGCGCGTGGAAGAATCCTTTAAGCTCATTACGCCCGGCTTACTTTTTGAAGAGCTTGGCTTAAACTACATTGGCCCTGTTGATGGGCACAATATACAAGAGCTGTGCGACGTGCTAGAAACGGCAAAAAACTTCAAAAAGCCTGTGGTGGTGCATACGCAAACGACAAAGGGCAAGGGCTATGACATCGCCGAAGGTAAAAACGAAAAATGGCACGGCGTAGGGCCTTTTGACATACGAACAGGCGCGTTTAGTGGCCGCGCGGGGGGAGCGCCAGCACCAACGGCGGTCTTTAGCGCGGCGCTTTTAGATCTTGCGGCAGAAAATGAGCGCGTCGTTGGCGTAACGGCGGCAATGCCAAGCGGCACGGGGCTTGGCGCACTTATTGAGCGCTACCCGCAGCGTTTTTGGGACGTCGCCATTGCCGAGCAGCACGCCGTAACATCTTGCGCGGCGATGGCAAAAGAAGGGCTCATACCTTTTTGCGTCATCTACTCAACCTTTTTGCAACGCGCATTCGACCAAATCATTCACGACGTTGCCATTTTGGGCGCGCCTGTGGTGTTTGCCATCGATAGAGCGGGCATTGTGGGCGAAGACGGCGAAACGCACCAAGGGCTTTTTGACATAGCCTATCTAAACGTCATACCGCACATCGTGCTTTTTGCCCCGCGCGATAACGCCACGCTCAAAGACGCCGTGCGCTTTGCGGCTAGCCTAGGCAAGCCGTGTGCTTTCCGCTATCCGCGCTCGTCTTTTAGCGCGCACACAGAAATTCCCGCCCCGCCTTTTGAGCTTGGCAAGGCGCAGTTTTTAAAAGATCCAAGCAAAGAAGCGTGCATTGTGGCATACGGCAACGGCGCGGCTAAGGCGCTTGCGGTGTGGGAGATCTTACGCGCGCAGGGCATAAACGTGGGCGTGCTAGATCTTAGATTTTTAAAGCCGCTTGATACGCAGGCGCTAAAAGCAGCAGCAGATCAAAGCCAGAAGCTGTTTGTCATTAGCGATAGCGCCAAAGGTGGCGGCGTGGAGAGTATAGTTTTAGCCTGTCTAAACTCGCTTGGCTTGAAAAATAGCGTGTTTAGCTTTGAGATTGACGATTTTTTTGTAAAGCACGGCAAGGTAAGCGAGATTGAAAAGTCGCTAGGGCTAGACGCGCAAAGCATTGCGGACACAATAAAAAAGCAGCTAAATGCCTAAGATCTTAGTGCGTAAAGTTTTAGAGGGCACAAGCTATGTTGAGATCCAAAGAGCAGATCTTAGGCTCCTTTGCGCTTGCCCCGAAGACGCCGTAAAGCATTTGATAAAAAAGGGCTTCGTTAGGAGTTTTACGCGAGATGGCAAGCAGCTTGAAACAGGGCCAAATGCCATCTTGCTAAGCGATATTATGCTTCAAAATGGGCGCTTTTCAAATCTCACGGAATTTGTCATCGCGCAAATGCTCTACCGGCAAGGTATGTCTATCCCCGGGCACGAAAACTACGGTAAAAAGCCTATTTTAATAGGCACAGGCGCCGCGCTTAATATTCAAAAGGAATACATTTTCCGTGGCAAATACGGGCTTTCAAACTTGCAAGAGCTCATTAGCGCCGGGCTAAGCAGCCACGCGGCAAAAGAGTTTATGGATATGAAGCTCAAATTTTCAGCCGGGGAAATTCAAAACGTTGCGGATCTTATGGATCTTAGAGCTCTTGATGGCGATGAGCGCATAGAGATTAAAAACGGCTGTTTTATTAGGCGCACGGGGCTAAATGAGTTTTGCCTTGAGTTTGAAGATGAGAGCGTGGCGCTAGATCTTAGCCTAAGATCTGATGAAAGCTACGAGCCAAGCTTTAGCAAGGAGTTTTTCAACATAAAACGCGACCGCTTTAGCGTGGTAAATTCAGGCAGCGGCGACGGCTGGGATCCGCACAATCCGTCTATGTCAAGCGTGCTTATAATCTCTGGCAAGGTTTATTTGATTGACGCCGGTCCTAATATTTTTAATGCGCTTGAGTTTTTAGGCATAGGTATAAACGAAATACAGGGCGTTTTCCACACTCATTGCCACGACGACCACTTCGCCGGGCTTGCCGCGGTTATGCGCACGAGTAAGCGCACAAAGTATTACGCCACAAAGCTTGTCAGGCATTCAGTGATGAAAAAACTCTCCGCGCTCCTAGACGTGGGCGATGAATTTTTCTACCGCTTTTTTGAGCCGGTGGATCTAGCAGCTGATGAATGGAACGCGGTTGCGGATTTTGAAGTGCGGCCTAGCTTTTCCGCGCACCCGGTGGAGACAAACGTTTTTTATTTTCGCGTTAAAGATGGGCGCGCACACAAAACATACTTCCATCTAGCGGATATTTCGTCCGTGCGGTTTTTGGACGCCTTGGCGCCGGCTATGAAAGAAAGGATAAAAAGCCTTTATTTGCAAGAAGCCGATTACAAAAAAATCGACGTTGGCGGCGAAGACATTCACGGCAATTATATGGATTTTGCAAACGACAAAAGCGCTCATATTGTGTTTTCTCACATCGCTAGGGATCTAACGAGCGACGAGCGGCGCATTGGTAAAAGCCTAGATTTTGGCAACCAAACGGCGCTAATTGCCGGCGATGAAAATTTAGACGCGCAAAATGCCCTGCGGCTGCTTGGATATTACTTTGAAACAGGCGCGCAAGATCTTGTGCAAAAGGGGCGCCTTAGAACCTTTGCGCCAGGCGAGATTATTTGCGGCGCGGATTTTAAAGATAGCGTTTATCTTATTTTAACCGGCACGGCGCTTGGCTTTGAGGGCGAGCACGCTGGCAAGGCGGTAAATGCTTGCACGGGCGCGGTAACGGTAGCGGCGGCTAAGGCGTATGTTGTGGCTGGATATTTAATTGACAAGATCCGCTTAAAGCTTGATAGGCACTTGTTTTTTAGGGCGCTAAATTACGTCCGCGCGCTAGAGATCCCAGCGGGTATTTTTGCGCCGTTTTTTGACGCGCACTCGGTAGTGCAAACGCCGCAAGATATGCAGAATATCAACTTCTTGCACGAAAATAGGCTATTTTGTAAGAATATGCTTTTTACGTCAAAGCGCTTTTTGGCGTCAAAGGCGGTGCAAAGATCTTACGCCGCGCGCGAGAAAATCACGACCGACACAGAGCACGTTTATTGCATTACAAGCGGCAAGGCAGAAGTTTTTTGTGGCAAAAAGCCCGTGTTTGCGCTTGGGGAAAACGAATTTTTTACAAACGCGCCTTTTTTAGAGGGCGGTGTGGAGCTACACCTAAGATCTAGCACGCCGCTAGAAGTGCTTGTTTTGCCCTTTGCGCTCATTAGGGATATTCCAATCGTGATGTGGCATTTGTATGCGACCTTTAAAAACACGCAAGTTTTGCTAAAGCGCCAAAACATTACCGTTAAAAACGTTACTTTTGAGTGCGTTTGCAAGGAGAGATCTTGACGGGGCTAGCGCGCTCTGGCGTGGCTTGGTGGCTAGCGTTTTGCCTTTGGCTTGGCGTCTTTGCGCCCGCGCTTGCGGCTAGCAAAACCCCCGCGTGGAGCTTTATGGACGAATTTAGCCTAAAAAAAGACGAATTTATTTTGTATAAGGTTGGGGAGCGGGATTTGCTCTTTCGCTGGACGCTTTTTCATAATGATGGGCTTGTTTTTGTGCTGAAATACGATCTTTTTGCCTACCACGGGATCTTGTATGCAAACTACAAGCTAAATTCTTTTAGAATTACAACTTCAGCCGGCGCGGTGGGCTTTGAAAAACCGTATTGCGACATCGTTTTTGTATCGTGTAACAAGGACAGATCCCTTTGCGATTTTAAGCTTATGTGCCACGCCGAACAGCCGCGAAAGGTTACGGAAAAAGAGTGAAAAAGGTAGAACTTTTAATCAAAAAATTTGTAACGGATATTGATGAAAAGAAGGTTGATGAACTATTTGCGACGCAAGCATTCGGCAAAATGCTTAGGGCGCGATTAGCGCTCTCCATAGCGGGAGAAACAGAGCCAGCAAGGCTTTTGGCGGCAATTGTGGAGAGCATTCATTTTGCTTCGCTTTTGCACGATGACGTCATAGACGACGCCCCCTTGCGCCGCAACAAACCAAGCGTCAATGCGCAAGAGGGTGCAAAGGTCGCCGTGATGATGGGCGATATTTTTTATTCTAAGGCGTTTTTTGAGCTTACAAAACTTGGAAGCGATGTGGCGCAGATTGTATCCTTTGCCGTTTTGAGCCTTTCAAAGGGCGAAATGCAAGATGTGTTTTTGTCCAAGCACTTTAACGAAAGCCGCGAGCTTTACGAGCGTATGATCTACCTAAAAACCGCGTCGCTCATAGAAGCCGTGTGTGAAGCCGCCGCCGTTTTGAGCGGCAAAAACCGGCAGAATTACAAAGATTACGGCAGGAATTTAGGGCTTTGCTTCCAAATAGTTGATGATATTTTGGATCTAACACAAGATGAAAAGACGCTTGGCAAGCCAGCTTTTGCGGATTTTACAGAAGGCAAAACGACCTTGCCGTTTATATTTTTGCACGAAGACTTAAGCGCTGGTGATAAAGAACGCCTAAGATCTTTATTCAAAAAGCCGTTAAGCGCGGATGAAAGGGCTTGGATCAAACAAAAAATGCAAGAAAACGGCTCCATAGAAAAGGCTTACGGCGTGGCGGCGGATCTAGCAAGCCGCGCTAAGGCGCTCGCAGGGGGCAATTTTGTTTTAGAAGCCGCGATAGACAAAGCCTTAAACAGGAAGTTTTGATGTATTTGGTGCTTAGCTTTTCTTACAAAACTTGTGAGATTGCCGCAAGGGAGAAGCTATCCTTTTCTAAGGAAGCGCAGGAGCAAATTTTGGCTGAGATTGCCCGCGCTAGCGCCATAGAAGAAGCCATACTTTTATGCACGTGCAATAGAACCGAGCTAATAGCAGAAGTTAAAGATCTTAGCGCTGCGCGCGAATTTTTGTTTGAAACCCTTGCGCGCACGGCGGGGCTAGGGCGCGCAGATCTTGAAAGCGCCGCGCAAATATTCGCTGGCAAAGACGCCGTCAAGCACGTTTTAAGCGTGGCGTCAAGCCTAGAGAGCGTCGTCGTAGGGGAAGCGCAAATAACCGGGCAATTAAAGGAAGCCTTTAGGCTAGCAAAGGAGAAAAACGTTTGCTTTGATAAGCTTGGAATGCTAATAGACCACGCCTTTAAATGCGCCGCGAGCGTGAGAAATTCGACCGAGATTGGCAAAAAGTCCGTTTCTGTGGCGTCATCGGCGGTGGCAAAGGCGCGCAAGATCTTAGGCGGGGATCTAAAGGGCAAAAAGGCGCTCATTTACGGCGCGGGGGAAATGGCGGTTTTGTGCGCGAAGCACTTGGCGCATTATAAAGCAGACGTTGTGATGATAGGCAGGGATTACGAAAAAACAAAGCAGCTAGCGGCGGATTTTAGCCTCTCTGTTTTGGTGCAAAGCAGCTCAGAGCTTGCGCGCTATCTAAATTCTTGCGAGATCTTTTTTAGCGCAACGGGCGCGCCGCATACGGTCATCACGGCAGATCTTGTGCGCCAGACGAGCTTTAAGCGCTATTGGTTTGACATCGCCGTGCCAAGAGATATTGAAAAAATCGCCGACGAAAACATCGTGATTTATACGGTTGATGACTTACGAGAGATAGTGCAAACTAACCTAGATCTTAGATCCAAAGAAGCCTTTAAAGCTAGGGAGATTATTTGCGATTTAACCGATGATTTTTTTGAAAAATTGCGCCTGCAAAATGCCGACCCGGTGATTGCCGCTATTAAGCAAAAGGCAAGGCGCATCGCGCACGAAGAAGCCCTGCGCGCTGTGAAAAAGAGCTTCATACCAAAAACATACGAGAAAAACCTAGAGCTCGCCATTGAAAAGGCGTTTAATAAGTTTTTGCACGAGCCGGTCGTGTTTGTCAAGCAAAACATCAACAAACCGCACGGTGCTGAGACTTTGGGCGGGCTAATTAAATCCCTTTCGTGAAAGAGTAGCAATGAAATTTACAAGAAGTTTTATAAAAACGCAAAAGGAAGCGCCTAGCGACGCCGTTTTAAAAAGCCACGAGTATTTGGTGCGCGGCAATTTTATCCATCAGGTTGGATCTGGGTTATACGACCTAACGCCCCTTGGCAAAAGGGTTTATGACAAAATCAACAAGATTGTAAAAGAAGAAATGGATAAAGCCGGCGCGCTGGAAGTTATGCTAAGTTTTGTTACGCCGGCTGCGCTTTGGAGAGCGTCCGGGCGCTTTGGGCGCTACGGCAAGGAGCTTTTGCGCTTTAAGGATAGAAAGGAAAACGACTTTGTGCTAGGGCCAACGCACGAAGAAATGATGCTTGAGTTTGTCAGCGCGCGGGCAAAAAGCTACAAGGATCTACCGCTAAACGTGTATCAGTCAGGGCTTAAGTTTCGCGATGAAGCGCGCCCGCGTTTTGGGCTTTTGCGTGGGCGGGAATTCACGATGAAAGACGCGTATAGTTTCCACGCAAGCACGCAAGATCTTGACAGAGAGTTTGAGCTTATGCGCCAGACCTACTCTAAGATCTTTGCCCGTTTGGGGCTTGATTTTAGGGTCGTTGATGCAGATAGCGGCGCAATTGGCGGGAGCGGATCTAAAGAATTTATGGTGCTAGCAAAAAGCGGCGAAGACACCATAGCCGTTGGGAGCTCATATGCTGCAAACATTGAAGCCGCGCAAAGAAAGCCAAAGCGCTACGAATACACTATGCAAAAGGGATTGCTCCATACGCCTGGGGCAAAAACGATAGACGAAGTTTGCGCTTATTTGGGCGTGGAAAATTTTAAAACGGTTAAGGCGGTTGTAAAGTTTGCTGTGTTTGACAAGGAGCAAAAAATCGTTTGCTTTTTCGTGCGCGGCTGTGATGAGCTTGAAGAAACGAAGGCGCTAAACGCTTGTGGGGCAAATGAGCTAAGAGACGCAAGCGCGCAGGATCTAAGCAAAGCGGGGCTTGTGGCGGGCTTTATTGGCGCAAATGATCTTTGCCCTTGCTATTTTGATGCCGAGCTAAACGATGGCAATATTTACGTTATGGGCGCAAACAAGCAAGATTATCACGTAGCGGATAGCTTGCCCAGCGGCGCGGTTTTTAAAGATCTTGTAGCCGTTTGTGAGGGCGATGAAGCGCCCGATGGCTCACGGCTAACATTTACGCGCGGCATTGAAGTGGGGCATATTTTTAAGCTTGGCACCAAGTATTCAGCCGCGATGGGCGCGACGTTTTTAGATGAAGCCGGCAAGCCCGCGCCCTTTATTATGGGCTGTTACGGTATTGGCATTTCGCGTCTTGTGGCTGCCATTGTGGAGCAGCGCCACGACGAGCGCGGGATAATTTGGACTAGCGCCACCGCGCCATATGTGGTGGATATAATCGTAGAGAACACCAAAGACGCCGCGCAAAACGCCCTAGCGCAGGATCTTTACACCCAGCTTAGCGAGCGGGGCGTTGAAGTTATTTTAGATGATAGAAAAGAACGCTTTGGCTTTAAGATGAAAGATTACGAGCTAATCGGCTTTCCGTATGCTTTGATCGTCGGCAAGCTTGCCGCGCAGGGTAAGGTGGAGCTTGCCGTGCGTGCAGATCTTAGCACCAAAACCATCGATGCAAACGAAGTGCAGGCGCTGTGCTTTTAGTTTTTGCGGGGCTTGTGGCTGAGACCATTTGCAGCCTTGCCTTTGTTTCTTACTTTGGCTTTTGGGCGTTTCTTGCGGAAGTACTTGTGAGCTTTGGCGTTGGCGTTTTGCTGGTAAAAGATACGACGGACAAATTTTCAGACTTGCTTTGGATCTTTGATAGCGCGCAAGACCCGCGCCAGATCTTAGGCAGCCTGGGGCGAATCTTTGGCGCTGCGCTGCTTATGTTGCCAGGCGTTTTAACAGATCTTGCCGGGCTTTACTTTGTGTTTTTGCGCCAAGATCCACCCACGCGGCGCAAACCCAGCGGCGACATAATAGACGTAGAGGTGATAGAAAAATGAAAAAGCTTGTCATTGCAACGAGAAAAAGCGCGTTGGCGCTTTGGCAGTCTAACTTTATCCGCAATCAGTTGTTAGAGTTTTACCCGCAAATGGAGATAGTGCTGCAAGAATTTACCACGCGCGGGGATAAGATCCTAGACACGCCGCTAGCGCGTATCGGCGGCAAGCAGCTTTTCACAAAGGAGCTAGAAGACGCGCTGCTTGAGGGCAGAGCCGACCTTGCCGTGCATAGCCTAAAAGATGTGCCGGTTGTGTTGCCGCAGGGGCTTGTTTTGGCGGCTGTGAGCCAAAGGCAGGACGAGCGGGATATGTTTTTATCGTTTAAGTATCCATCTCTGCGCGATTTGCCGCGTGGCGCGGTAATTGGCACGACGAGCCTTAGGCGCAAAATGCAGCTGCTCTTGTATCGTGATGATTTGCGCGTGAAGGACTTGCGCGGCAACGTGCAAACGCGCCTTGGCAAGCTAGAAGCTGGCGAATACGACGCAATCATTCTAGCCGCCGCTGGCATTAAAAGGCTAGGGCTAGAGAGCGCGGTGAAGTTTGCCGCCGCTGTTGATACGGACGTGCTTTTGCCTGCTATGGGGCAGGCGGCTTTGGGCGTGGAAGCAAGGCAAGAAAAGGAAATTTTGGAGTTACTTAGCGTGCTAAATCACAGCCAAACGGCGTTGCTAACGGGCCTTGAGCGGGATTTTATCCGCGCGTTAAACGGCGGTTGCCAAGTCCCAATAGGCGTAAATGCAAGCGTTGCGGGCGGCGTGGTAAAACTAAGGGCGATTTTGGGGCTTCCAAGCGCAAAGGAAATTATGCAAGCCGAGCTAAGCGCAAAAATCGACGCTTGCAGTCATTTAGGCACGGATTTAGCAAATGATATGATTTCACGCGGCGCACAAGATTTGCTACAACGCGCCTTGCAGGAAACCTGACTAGATAGTTTAAAATGTTTTAAGTGATTGTTTTGTGTGAGATGATGATTTGCGCCACCCAGCCCCGCGACTTTAAAAAACAACTCAAGATCTGGCGAAGGCATTTGCCATAAAGGAGCCTAGAGATCCGCGCGAGATTAGTCGTGCTAAAAATCTCACAGCAGGACGCAAACTTTAGGCTAAGCACGCCTTAACCGTTTCTGTTTGCCTTATTCATAAAATGCTTCACTCCCACTGCCCGATGACTTTTCGCGCCCCTAGCCATTGTGATTTTTAAAAAATTCAATTTTATCGTAAGCCTGATTTTTGAATTTTTAGTTTTTATTTTATGTTTTTTCTTCATATTTATCCTATTAATAATGTGATTAGGGTGTATTTTATCATTTTCTATTTAAAATGTAAGTAAGATAAAAATCAATTTTCAAACTACTTATTTTGTATCTTATGAATTATTATTTGAGATATTGGTTTGGAATAATAAATAGATAATTCTTTTGGTGGTGATTGAATTTGGTTTTATGCCACTCTTAAACCCACTAAACAGTTGTAAAGTTTAGAAACTCGTAATAATTGCCTAGTGTTTTTTGTGGGGCTTACACACCCAGAACCATAAGATCTGATATTTTAGTGACACTAAATTAGTCAAGGCTAAATAAACAATAGCATTCTAAGGTTCTGGTGGCATTAATGAGTTGAGGCTCACAAATTAAACATCGCGCATATAGATTTTACAAGCTCCAAGATCCTGCTAAGCGCACTGGTTGTTCCTCAAACTTCAAAAACCTACTATTTGCACCAGTTGTTTCTCGTGTTTTAAGATCTAATAGGCGCGTGGCTCACGTTGGCTATTCTATAGCTTCAAGTGCTCCTGTTTCAAAGCTTCGCTAGATCTAACCCCATACGCTCTCAACTTCAAATGGTTCGCTATCGCTCCAAACGCTTAGCAGGGGGTGGGGGCGCAGATCTAAATCTCTCCACTCCAAAGCTCAAACACCGTTTGCTACGGGCTCAGGGTTTAGATCTTGCGCGCAAAAGCTTGGGAAGCTCTCCCCCAAAGTCAAGCACTGTTTTGCTGCTGGGGGGCAAGATGTGTAGAAGTTCATCGCAACCATAAATACCTGACCGCCCTCACAAACACTCCCGCCATTCCATACAAACCACGCCATTCCAAACACTTAATTACCACTCTACGCTCCCCAAACTCAAACCCCGTTTGCTACGGGCTCAGGGTTTAGATCTTACGCGCAAAAGCTTGGGAAGCACTCCACCAACTCAAGCACCTAATGCTTCCACAAACACTTCGGCAACGTGGGGGCGCAAGATCTAAATCTCCCCGCTCCCAGTGCTCAAACACCAAAACCAAAGCAATTAAACCAAAGCACAAGCGTTCAAACCCCAAGCGTCTAACAATCCCCTAATTCCCTACCCCCCCTAAAACCTATAATCAAGTTTCAAGCTTCCGCTTAGGCCGTAGTTCTTTTCATCGTCAAACATACCTGAAAGCAAGTAAGAAAGCCACATATTCTTAGCAAGCTTGGTGCTAGCGTTAAAGTTTAGCTTGTAGCTTAAAGTGCTGCCAAGCTGGTAATCTACGTAGCTGTTTGCGTTGCTTAAGCCCACCAAAGATCTAGCCCCGCTT
>CAUTXO010000024.1:0-21246 GCA_963542625.1 uncultured Helicobacteraceae bacterium
ACACGAGCTTATCAAAGACATAGCAAAAACTAGCGCTTGACTTATCTTATAAACTAGCTAGCAGATCTTAGTCACCGACCACTAGAAAAAACATCAGATCTAATAGGCGCCTTAGATCTTAGCCCTAGATCTTACGCTCAAGATCCAACTGCAAGGATCTAGCGCAAAGCTAGCTAACAGATCTTAGTCGAGATCCGGCGAGCAAGATCCGTAAGAGATCTAGCACCATAGATCCAGCGACTACTAAAGCTTCCTGCCCTGCGCTTTATACACAAAGCCAAGCACCTGCGCGACGGCTTGATACAAAGACTGCGGGATCTCGCTGCCAACATCAACAAGCCGGTAAAGCTCGCGCGCTAGGGGCTTGTCTTCATAAATAAAAATATTGTGCTTGCGCCCTTCTTCTTTGATCTTTTGCGCCAAAAAATCCACGCCCTTAGCCACGCAAATCGGTACGGCGTGCTTGGATTTATCGTAAAGAATTGCCACGGCGTAATGGGTCGGGTTGGTAACGATGACGTCGGCTTTTTGCACGTCCGAAAGCATTCTATTTTTACTCATTTGCTGCTGAATGCGCCTAATGCGCGCCTTGACTTCTGGGTTTCCTTCTATATTTTTAAACTCGTCTTTTATTTCTTGCTTACTCATTCTAAGCTTTTTGAAATGGTGGTAGCGCGTGATAATGATATCGATGATGGCAAAGGCAAAAAACACCACAAGCATTACAGCGGCAATTAAAATCGCCTTTTGCGAAAGCCACGAAAGCTGGTCTGCAAAATTAAACATCGCAACGGTTGAGAGTTCGCCGACAAAATGCATAAAAATGTAATAGCCAACAACAAAAGAAACGCCAACCTTTGCTGTGATCTTTAGCCCTTCAATGAACTTTTGCATTGAGAAAAGGTTTTTAAGGCCCTTGATTGGATTGATTTTTTTAAGATCTGGGATCAGCGGCTTGACGGTAAAAATAAAACCAAACTGAAACAAATAGCCAAGACTGCCCGCAATTGCAACAATGGCGGCAATTGGCACGGCGCTTAGCAAGATCTCTTTGATAGAAACAATGCCAAGCGCGCCAAGATCTCTCTCGCCAAGCCCTACTGAAAAAAACGAGTAGTAATAAACAAACAAGCTCTCAAGGTTTTTGTAGATAAACCGCGCGGCGACCATCACCGCAAGCACGGCTATCAAAAGCGCAACAAAGCCCGCGGCGTCCATACTCTTTGGGACGTTGCCTTCTTTTTTGGCGTCTTCTATTTTTTTGCTTGTGGGCTCTTCGGTTTTTTCTTGCTCGTCCGCCATAGGCTACGCCTTTAGGATTTGCTCTATGCGCTGCTTTAGAAAAATAATTTTTTCTTTTTTTTGAATGTAGCTAGCCGGGCTTGCAAACATTTTCACGCTTGAGTTCATAATGTATTCCACCACGTAAAGCCCGTTTTCTTTCATCGTCGTGCCCGTTTCTACGATATCCACAATGCCGTCGCTAAGCCCAACAAGCGGCGCAAGCTCGATGGATCCATAAAGCTTAACTATCTTAACGCTTAGCCCCTTTTTGTCAAAATATGCCTTTGCAATGCGCGGCATTTTGGTGGCAATGACAATCTCCGGGCGTGAAAGATCCAGCGTCTTGCCGCTTGGCATCCCAAGCACGACGCGGCATTTTCCAGTTCCTAGATCTAGTAGCCTTGCGACGTTAGATCCTTGCTCTGTTAGCACGTCCTCGCCGCAAAAGCCGATGTCCGCGGCGGCGTTTTCCACATAAACGGGCACGTCTTGGCTCCGCACAAGCAAAAATTTAAACTCGCCCTTTTCTAGGATTAGCCGCCTGTTTTCAAACGAAAAATCCGCAAGAAAAATCTTGCTAAAAATGCTAAGCACGTCATCGGCAATGCGCCCTTTAGGCAAGGCAACTACTATCATATTGCGTCTCCAATTATTTTTTGCATACCCTTAAAAACAAGGCTGTTATCCACGATTGAATTTTGAAAAAACTTTGCCAAATACGCGCCGTCGCCGCCGGTGAAGTAGATTTTTTTGCCTTTGGCGGTTTTTTTGATGAGCTCTACGATGGAGCCTATAATGCCAAAGCTAATCGCGTCTGCGGTGTCTTGCGGCAGGGATTCTAGATCCACCGCTAGGTTAATGCTGCGCGCTAAAATGGGCGATATTGAGCCATAAATGCTTTGGTAGCGGGAAAGCCCGGGCAAAATAAAGCCGCCTAAATGCACGAAGCTTTGCATTACATCAACCGTAATTGCGCTACCGGCATCGACGACAATCCCGTTTTCTATCGCAAGGCAAGCCGTGGCGCGGTCTATTCCAAGCCCGGTGTAGCTCGTATCCAAAGCCACGAAAGAATTCAGCAAAATGACGCTATAGGAATTTTGCAGCCTTTCAAGCGCGGCGTCATTTACGCTAATGGCGTAGATCTTATGCCCTTTTGCGTCAAAGTTTGGTGCCACTTTGACGTCTTCGTGCCAGATCTTGCCCTTAAAATAAAAGTGATAGCGGCTGTTTCCAATATCACATAAGATCATCTAAATGCCTTGATTTTGACTGAGCGCGTATTATATAAAAAATCGCCTAGATCAAAGCGCCGCCATTGGGTGGTAGCGCAAAACCGCCTGCTCTAGCGTCTCTTTTTCTATGTGTGTGTAAATGCCCGTTGTGTTAATGCTGCTATGGCCTAGTAGCTCTTGTACGACCCTAAGATCCGCCCCGCCTAGCACAAGCGATGTGGCAAAAGAATGGCGAAGGGTGTGCGGCGAGGTGTTTAGGTATTTTTTTACGATTTTAAACGCGCTTATGCGGCTTAGCTGTTTTTTTTGGTAGCTTGTGAAAACATACTCGCTAAAAAAATCGCGGCTTGCTAGGAATTCATCAATCGCCAAAAGCGCGGCGCGGGCAACTGGCACAAGGCGTTCTTTGTCTCCTTTGGCGTGCGTTATTTTAAGCCACCCGCTCTCAAAATCTTGCTTTTTTACGTTTAGCGCTTCACTAATTCTAGCCCCGCTTGCGTATAAAAACAAAATAAGCGCGTAATCGCGCAAGCCGTAAATGGTGCTTTTGTCAATGAGAGAAAGCCCGCGCATAATTTCATCGCGGCTTAGGTATTTAGGCAAATTAAGCGGGAGCTTAGCCGATTTTAATTTCTTGTGAGTGTAGAGATCCTTCTCCTGCAAAAAGTTCAAAAAGCCGTTAATGCAAGAGAGTTTGCGGTTTAGCGTTCTTTTGTTTGGGAAGTTTTTTAAAAAATCGTAAATTTTTTCTGTGTTTAGCGCGCTAAGGGAGTAGCCGACGCTGCTTGCAAATTGCTCTAGATCTAGGGCGTAAGAGCTAAGCGTTTTTTGGCTAAGCCCTTTTAAAACATCAGCGCGCTGCAAGTATTCTTTAATTAAAGCTTTCAAGACTGATGGACTTCTTGCCGTAGTAGAATTTATCGCTCAAAAAGAAAAAATCGTCTAGGTTATCTGGGATCTCGTAGGTTGAATAGGCGCTAAGATCTTCATCGATGCGTATTAAATAGCCGCTGTTTTCAAGGGCGAAGATCTTGCCGCGGCTATGATACACACCGCTAAACCTTGCAAAGGGGAATTTTACTTGCTTCTTTTCGTTTAGGAATTTATCCAGCATTAGCACCCTGCCGTCGTTTGTAAAAACATACAAAAAATCCCCAACGGGCATAATAAATCTGGCGTCAAACTCTCGCACATTCACTCCGTAATCGCTAAGAGAAAGTATCTTTTCCCCGCCAAGAGCCACTATCCTATCTGCAAAAACGGCGAGCTTTGAAACGTTGTTAAAATACGTGCTCGTGCTGACGATGAAACTCTTAACTGGCGTAAGATCTTCTAAAACGATGACCTTAGAATTTAGCGTGCCAAAAACTATTCTGTTTTTTTCAATAACCGGCGCGGCAACGACGTTTGAGCTTGTAATTGCGATTTTTTCTTTTTGATTAAACACGATTTTTTTTGTGCTTGCTTCAACGACAAAAAGTTCGTTTTTTATGCTAAGCGCGGCTAAATATTTACCCGAAAACGCCGCGGATAGGATCTGATCTGGCAACTTAAAGCTAAAAACTTCTTTTTTATCCGCGCCAAAAACGCTCACATCGCCGCTTGAATTTGCGCTGATGATGTAGTTTTTATCCGCGCCAATTAGCAAAAAATCGTCTTTTAAAATTCCGTCTAAAATACCAGCGTGCGTGATAACGCCTGTTTTATCAAGGCTTGCGCCGTAAGAATTCGCGGCGATTATCCTTTGCGGCAAGCACTCGTCGTAATAAACGGTTTTTTCTAAATTGACCGGCTTATAAACGTTTTTAGAAGTGCAAGAAGCTAAAAAAACGGCAAAAACAAAAAGGGCTACTGCTTTTGCCATAAAATTCCGTAGTGAGAAATGATGTCTGCAACGGGTTTTAGTTGGGAGTTAAAAGATAATTTGCCCGTCTCATCGCTTGCTTTTTTATAATCTTTTTTATCCATATAAAAATAAGCTGTTTGAAGCACGGAAATGTCTTTTAAAATAGGCTCGTTTTGCAACCTTTGGCTTGTTAGATCCGCTAAATTTTTTTGCATAGAAGCAAGCGAATAAGCCGCGATTTTTCCAGCAAAATCTTTAGAAGCGGCAAGCTCTTGCATTGTTTTTTCATCTGCTTTAAACCTTAGCGCGTATAGCTTGTAAAGCGCGGGGCTTAGCGCCTTTAGCTCGTCTTCTTTTTGCGCGCTTTTATTTGCCAAAAGCTCTTCGTAAAGCTTTGTAGTTTGCGCCATTCTTTGCTCTTTTTGGTGTGCAGCAAACACAGAATACGCAAAAAACAAAATAAGCGCCGCAATCAGCACACCAACGATGAACTTGTATTTTCTATAAAAGCGCTCCAGTTTTAAAAAGTATTCTAAAAATTTTCCTTCGCCTACAATCTGCGTTTTTATCGTTTCCATATTGTCTTGATAGCTCAATTTCGCACCTTTTGTAAAATTTTGTGATTATATCAAAGTCTTTTAAAACAAAACTTCTTCTTTTTCTACTGCTCGCTTGGATTTTGGCGGTTTGGAAATGTCTGTGAAAATCTCCGTTTCGCCGTTTGGGAGCTCCACCTTATAAACGCCGTCTGGGATATCGAATTTTCTTTTTAGCTCGGGGTGGAGCTTTAAATACTCGCTCGTAAAATGCCGAAACACAGGCGCTGCTATTCTGCCGCCCGTTTCATAGCCCGTTATTTGCATATAGTTGTCGTTGCCAAACCAAATCACTTCCTGCAAGGTTGGCGTAAAACCGCAAAAAAGCCCGTCTTTGTTTTCATTCGTGGTGCCTGTTTTGCCCGCAACTTCAATGTTTGCAACGCGCGCTGCCCTGCCCGTGCCTCTTTTTACGGCGTCTTTTAGCACGTCGATTATCAAATACGCCTGCTCTGGCTTTGTGGCAAAGGTCTTTTTCACGTCAAAGGATCTTGCGTTGCCGTATCTGTCTATGACCGTTTTTACAATGCGCGGCTCTGTCATCTCGCCGTAATTGGAGATGATTGTGTAATACCGGCTAAGATCCACAAGCGACATAGAGTTAGATCCAAGCGCCGCGGCAAGATCCCAAGAGAGATTGTGAAAGCCGTATTGCCTAAGTTTTGAGTATAGCGGCGCAAGCCCAACGCCCGTAACTAAATTCACGGTGGCAAGGTTTCTTGAGTGCACAAGCGCTTGGCGCTCCGTTAAGATCCCCATATAATTTTCCTCAAAGTTAGAGGGTTTCCACGTTTTCTTTTCGTCGTTGTCGTCGTAAAAGCTATACGTTCGCGATATGTCCGGGATTAGCGACGAGGGCGAATAGCCAAGATCAAAAGACGCCAAATACAAAAACGGCTTAAAGGCGCTGCCGGTTTGCCGTATGGCTTGGAAAGCGCGGTTAAAGCTGCTCTTTTCGTAATTTATCCCGCCCACCATCGCCAAAATATCGCCCGTTTGCTGCTGCGTGATTATCATCGCGCCGTTTAGCTGGCTTATTCTGTTTTGCACGTAGTCAAGATCAATATCTGCTGGCGGCAAGGGCTTTGTGATGTTTAGATCCCGCAAAATTGCTTGCGCGCTTGGCTCGCTGATGATTAGATCCTTAACCGCCCTGCCCTCAAATTCCACGCCGTCTTCGCCCTGCTTGACCCTATCCACTTTTTGCAAAAACTCTTCCTTTTTGCTCTCAAAAACGCGCAACTGCTCTTCATATTCCCTAAAAAGCGCCGCCTTTTTATTGCCTAGCAAAAATTTTTCCACGCGCGCTTTGGCTTCTTCATAGCCCTTTTGCAAGGACTTTGCGGCAAGATCTTGGGCCTGCAAATCAAGGCTCGTATGCACGGTGTAGCCGCCTGTTTTTAGCTCTGGGTATTCCTTTGCAAGGCTTGCTACGATGTAATCTATTGCATAGGGCGCGGCATTTAGCGTGCGCGTATCGTCGTAGATCTTAGGATCTTCCGCAATTGACACATTATGTTCTTCATCGCTAATCCAACCAAGAGAATGCATTCTAGACAGCACGATGTTTGCCCTAGCTAGCGCGTGGAGCTTGTGCTTGGTTGGGTCGTAAAAGCTTGGCGCGCGCGGCAAGCCCACCAAAATGGCGATTTCTTTGAGCGTTAGCTCGTTTAGGTTTTTTCTAAAATACCCCTGCGCGGCGGTTTTTATGCCGTGGTAGCCGTGACCAAAAAAGATCTCGTTTAAGTAGCGCTCTAGGATCTGCTCCTTTGTTAGGTATTGCTCCACTTTTATGGCTAAAACGGCTTCTTTTGCCTTTCTTTCTACGGTTTTATCGCGCGAGAGCAAGAAGTTTTTTACCACCTGCTGCGTGATTGTGCTAGCGCCCTCAACGGCTTTGCCGGCAATTGCAACCTTTACCGCCGCTCTGAAAATTGCTTCAAAATTTATCCCGATGTGCTCGAAAAACGCCGTATCTTCAATGGCTACGATGGCTTCTATAATCCTAGACGGGATCTCATCAAAGGGCACGTAGAGCCTGTGCTCGCTATCAAAAACGTTAGCTATCAATCTGCCCCGCGCGTCAAAAAACTGCGTGGTGAGCTTTGGCCTATAATCCACAACGGCGCTTATATCCGTTTTGTAAATATCCGCAAAAAGATACGCCCCGCCTACAACCACCGCGCCAAAAAGCACAAAAAGGGGCAAAAAAATGAGAGTTTTCCAGTTCATCGTATGCCGTTTGTTTTTGCGTTATTATAATTTTGTTCGTATAAAATACCCCGTATGATTGATTTTTCAAATTCCAAAATTGACGCCATTTCTTTTGGCTCAAAGCGTTTGTTTGTAAAAAGAGACGACCTAATCCACCCGGTTTTCAACGGCAATAAGGCAAGAAAATTGTATTTTTTGATAAACAGCGCCTACCGCAAAATCACAACTTACGGCGGGAGCAATTCAAACATAATAGCCCCGCTTGCGTTTATTGCCGCGCAAAAAAATATGCAGGTGGATTTTTACGTCAAAACCTTTGCTAGCACTCAAGATCTAAGCGCTCTTCCGGGCAACATTAACTTCATAGAGATCCCGCACGCGCGCTGGGCGCAAACCGTGCAAGATCTAAGCTCTAAGCGCGTGAGCTCTAGTGATGAGATCTTTATCCCGCAAGGTGTGGCAATGGAGCAAGCGGCGCTTGGCGTTAAGATCCTAGCCGCCGAGATAGCCGCTGCGCGTGCTGCTTTTAAGTTTGATTGCGTTTTTTTGCCATCGGGCACGGGCACGACGGCGTTTTATTTGCAAAATTTCCTGACGGATCTTGACGTTTATACAACCCCTTGCGTTGGCGATGAAGCATACTTGCAAGAGCAATTTAGCGCGCTTGGCAAGGGGCGGCGCCCGCGCGTTGTGACGTTAGACAAAAAATACCGCTTTGGAGCGCCGCATAAGGATCTTTTTAATATGTATAGGAAGCTCTCAAGCCAAACGGGCATAGAATTTGACTTGCTATACGATCCGCTTGGCTTTTTGGCGCTACAAAAATTGCAAAAAAACGACGTTTTGTATATCCACCAAGGCGGCGTGGGCGGCAATAAAACAATGCTAAAACGCTATGAGTTTGCCTTTGGGAGCTAGGGGCTCAAATAAATTTATCTTAGTTTTTGCTATGATACGGGCTGTAAAAATTCCCAAGGATAAAAAATGACTCAAGAAGAGTTGAACTCTATGATGGAGGGCGATATTAACATTGATGGAGAAGGGCGACTTGACGAATTTGAAGAATACGACGAAGCAGTAAAAGATTTTAGAGTAAGTGCGGCAAGCAAATGGCCGCCACCCCCGCCAACAGAAGAACACAAGGTTGTGCGCCAACTTGACGACGTCACAAAAGAAACGGAAGAAAAATCAAACCAAATTTTCGACGTGCTTGAAAACGTTAGCGACAAAAGCGCGGAAGTAGAAAAAGTAACGCAAAATTTATTAAAAGAAGTTTCTTCCATTCAAAAAACCTTTGAGATCTTAGAAGAAAATTTTCCGAATATAGAAACATTTAAAAGCCAAAACGCAAGATCTAAAAATTTATCCGAAGCCCTAAAAAGCATAGGCGAGGCGGCAAATGTGCTAGGCGACCAAGCCCTGACAGCTATGGACGTTATGCAATACCAAGATATTCACAGGCAAAAAATCGAGCGCGTTATAAATGTTATGAGATCCTTATCAAAGTATATGAATTCACTATTTGAGGGCAAAATCGACGATGAAAGACGCGTGAGCTCGGCTACGCACATTCAAGGCGACTCAACAGAAGACGTCGTTGATGATGACGATATAGAAGCGCTAATAGCCGCCTTTGGAAACAAGCAATAATTGATAGAACTACTATCTCCGGGCGGGAATTTAGAAAAGCTAAAAATCGCGCTAAGCTATGGCGCCGACGCCGTTTATGCCGGGCTTAGCCATTATTCGCTTCGCATACGAAGCACAAAAGAATTCACGGATGAGACATTTGCAAAAGCCATAGACTACACGCACAAGGCGGGAAAAAAGTTTTACGCCACCGCAAACGGCTTTCCGTTTAATTCGCAGGTGAAACTTTACGAGCGCCACATAGAAAAGCTAAGAGATCTTGGCGTTGATGCGCTTATTGTTTCAACGCCGGGCGTCGTTGCGCTTTGCAAAAAAATCGCGCCCGATATCCCCGTTCATCTCTCCACTCAAGCAAACGTTTTAAATTACCTAGACGCACAGGTGTATCAAGATCTTGGCGTCAAAAGAATAATCGCCGCTAGAGAGTGCTCGCTAGCAGATCTAGAAGACATCAAGCACAAATTGCCAGATCTTGAGATAGAAATTTTTATTCACGGATCTATGTGCTTTGCGTATAGCGGCAGATGCCTACTTTCATCGCTACAAACGGGCAGGGTTTCAAACAAGGGTAGTTGCGCCAACGATTGCCGCTTTGCCTATGAGCTCTACGCTAAAAACGAAGAAAGCAACACGCTTTTAAAAATCGAGCAAGACGAAAACGGGACGCACATTTTTAACGCCAAAGATCTAAATATGGCGGCACATCTTGAAAAAATCGTGGGATCCGGCGTCATAGACAGCGTAAAAATAGAAGGCAGAACAAAGTCCGCCTACTACGCCGCAATTGCCACGCGAACATACAGAAAAGCCCTAGACGACTGCGCGCACGGGCAATTTAACCCAGATCTTTATAAGCGCGAGCTTGACGGCTTAAAGCACCGCGGCTACTTTGACGGCTACCTAGTAAAGCGCCCATATGAAAGCACCGGATCCCAAAACTTGCTAACGGCAATTAGCACAGGCAGTGGCGACATAGCCGCGCTAGTAACTGAAAGCGGCGAGTTTTTATCAGCCAAGGGGCAGCTTTTTACGGGCAAGGATTACGAGCTAATCACGCCAAGCGGGGGGAGCGTGCAAGCGGTGGAAGCGCAAGATCTAAGCATAAAAGTAGCCGGCGAAAGGCTCATTATAAATTTTAAAAAGCTCATCACAAAAGACGGCAAGGAGCTAAGCCAAATTCACTCGGGCAACCTAAATCTTATTAAACTTCCGTTAAAATTCCCACCGTTTTCTATTATAAGAACGCTGGTGGAGTGAATTGCGGGCGCGGTGCGCGCGGATCTGGAGCAGATCTAAAGCGGGTTCAGCGGGCGCAATCTAGCGCGGTGCAAACCCCGTGCGGAACGGTGATTGCTGTGGCAAAAAAGCGCCAAATTAAAAAGTGCAAACCAAATGCAAAAGGCAAAGATCTTAACTCAAGGAGACAAGAATGCAAACGTGGCTAGACATTGATGAATTTGCAAAGCTCGTTAAAAAAGACAAAGAAACAATTCTGCAAATGTGCGAGGCAAACAAGCTAGTTAGCAAGGTTGAAGACGGCAAACGATACATAGAAACGGCAAGCGCTACAAGCGTGCTCGTGCCAGCGGGCATTGAAGACGGCTTGATAGATCCTAGCAAAGAAGCCAAAAACGGCGCGATGGAATTTGTGGAAAAGACCATAGGCACCATTCTTTCTATGCACGATAAGGTCGTCGATGCCAAAGACGAAACGCTAAACGCGCTAAGGAGCGAAAACCAGTTTTTAAAAGACGGCTTGCTCGCTATGCAAGAGCTTTACGAAGAAGACAGAAAGGCAATAGAAGTCCTAACCGCGCAGCTTAAAAATTGCCAAGAAGAGCTTGAATTTACCAAGAGAAAATACAAATTAATGTGGGGAAAAGCCATAGAAAATGCAAACGCAAACAAATAGCCTAAGCTTTAGCGACCTTATCTTAAAGCTACAAGAATTCTGGAAGCGTCAGGGTTGTAGCATTTTGCAGCCTTATGATTTGCCAGCAGGAGCGGGGACATTTCACCCAGCAACCTTGCTAAGATCCCTAGACGCAAGCCCTTGGAGCGTGGCATACGCAGCACCTAGCCGCCGCCCAACAGACGGCAGATACGGGCAAAATCCAAACCGGCTTGGCAGCTACTACCAGTTTCAAGTTTTAATAAAGCCAAATCCGGCGAATATCCAAGAGCTTTACTTGCAAAGCTTGGAATTTTTAGGGCTAAGGGTAAAAGATCACGACGTGCGCTTCATAGAAGACAACTGGGAGTCGCCAACGCTTGGCGCTTGGGGGCTTGGCTGGGAAGTTTGGCTAGACGGTATGGAGATTACGCAATTTACGTATTTTCAGCAAGTTGGCGGCATTCCGTGCGAGAGCGTGGCAGCGGAAATTACATACGGCACGGAGCGGCTTGCGATGTATTTGCAAAAAAAAGATTCCGTTTTTGACATCGACTGGGGCAACGGCACAAAATACGCTGACGTGCATTTTGAGAGCGAATACGAGTTTAGCGCGTATAACTTCGAGCACGCCGACACCGCGCGGATCTTGCAAAATTTTAATAACGCCCTGCTTGAGAGCGCGCTTTGCGTTAAGGCGGGCTTGCCTCTGCCGGCTTATGATTACTGCATTTTAGCCTCGCATTGGTTTAATATTTTAGACGCCCGCAAAGCCATTTCCGTTACGCAACGCCAAGATTACATTCTGCAAATTCGCGAGGCGGTGAAAAATTGCGCCGTCCTTTACAAGCAAACAGAAGAAGAGCGCAGCAAAAGGCGCCAAGATCTTGGAGCTAGCTAAGCTGCTTGAGATCTTAGACGAGATCTCGCCATTTGCCGCGCAAGAAGCTTGGGATAATTCCGGCTTACAGCTTGGCGAGCTAGGCGCGCAAACGGGAGAGATCTTTACAAGCTTGGATCTTGACACGGATCTAGCGCAAGAGCTACCCGCGCGTTGCACGCTTATTACGCACCACCCGCTTATCTTTCGCCCGTTAAAGCGCTTGGATCTTTCACGCTACCCGGCAAAAACGCTTAAGATCTTGGTGCAAAAAGAAATAAATCTAATCGCTATGCACACGAATTACGACAAAACTCATCTAAACGAATTCGTTGCAAAAAACGTTTTGCGCTGGCAGGATTTTACAAGGCAAGATTTCATTATAAAAACGCGCAAAAGCACGCGGCTTGGCGATTTGCTAGATGAGCTAAAGGTCGCCTTTGATTTGCCCGTCATCAAATGCGTATGCACGCACGAGAGCATAGAAACAATCGGCTTAACAACGGGCGCGGGCGCTGGGTTTATCAGCGATAGCGGCGTTGATACCTTTTTAACCGGGGATCTCAAATATCACGACGCTATTTTGGCAAAAACACTAGGCATAAACGTAATAGACATCACGCATTACGCCAGCGAAAAATTCTTTGCAAATTCACTCGCAGCGCAATTGCAAACTTATAATATTAGTGCTATAATCCGCCCTTTAAAAGATCCACTTTCATATAGGTAGCAAAATGAATAAAAATCTCAAACAATTAATAGAGTTATCGTCAATCGACAAAGAAATAGATAATTTTTCAAAAGAAGAAGACAAAATAAACGAGGCGCTCAAAGAATTTAAATACAAAAAACGCAGCCTGCAAAATAGCATTGAAAAAATAGACCAAGAGCTAGACGAGCTAAAAAGCAAAAAATCAAAAAGCGATATTTTAATACAGGATCTAGCGGATAAATTAAAAGAAACGGACAAAAAAACCGCCGTCATAAAAACAGAAAAAGAGCTTAAGGCGCTGCAACTTGAAGAAGGCATTGCCAAAGAGCAAATAAACGAGCTAAACGAAGACATAGCGCGGCTTGATAAAATTTACAGCGGCAAAGAAGACGCAAAAAAACAAATCCAAGAAGAGATTGAAAAAATCGATGAAAGCATAAAGCAAGAAGAAGAAACAACCGGCAAAAAACTCAAGGATCTTGAAAAAAGAAAGCAAACCGTTTTTGACAAACGCGACAAACACACAAAAGATTTTCCACAAAAATTGCTGACTTTTTATCAAAAAATTAGGAGATGGGCTGGCTCAACGTCCGTTGTGCCCGTTAAAAAACAAGCTTGCTATGGCTGCTTTTTAAAGCTAAATGATAAAGTGTATAGCGAGTTGCTTAGATCTGATGAGATCGTCAATTGCCCGCACTGCGGCAGAATACTTTACATAGAACAAACAGAAGAAAAAGCTTAATTGTTTGCCGTTGCTTATTTCATTTTAGCAAGCCTACTTTACCTTGCAAGCGCCCCGTTTTTACTGCTTGCAAGCCTAAGGCAAAAACACAAACGCTCCATAATCAAAAGATTTTTCCCGTTCGCCAACAAACCCTTTGAAGCAAACAACATTTGGTTCCACGTATGTAGCTTTGGCGAGGCAAGATCCATTAGGCCGCTCATAGACAAAATACGCCAAGAAATAAACATCAGCGTCGTTACGCAAACGGGCTTTTCGCAAGCTACAAAATACACAAAAAACGTCCGCTACCTGCCGTTTGAAATTTTTTTGCCGTTTTGGATAAAAAGAGCAAAAATTCTCATCGTGCTAGAAGCCGAGCTTTGGCTTATGCTTTTTTTCTGTGCTAGGCGCAAAAAAATCCCAACCATCTTACTAAACGCAAGAATTAGCGACAGATCTTGGCGCTCCTACAAGCGCTTTGCATTTTTTTACAGGCAAATTTTCAAAAACATCGACCACATCTACGCGCAAAGTGAAAAAGACGCGCAAAGGCTAAGGGCGCTTGGCGCAAAAAACATCGAAGTAGCCGGCAATATCAAGCTCGTAGCAAACATTGCGGTAAAAAACGCCTACGAAAAACCGGCGCGCTTTTTATGCCTTGCGGCAAGCACGCACAGGGGCGAAGAAGAGCTCATCATAAATGCGTGGCTCAAAAATCGCGACGGGATCTTAGCCGTCGTGCCAAGGCACCCGGAGCGCTTTGCGGAAGTTGCGGATCTAATGCAAAAAAAGGCGCAAGAGCACTCGCTTATTTTTGAGCGCTTTTCGCACACGGGCAAAATGAGCGGCGATTTGGTGCTTGTGGATTTAATGGGCGCGCTAAACGAGCTTTACGCCATTTGCGACGTCGCCATTCTAGGCGGCGCGTTTGAAAAAATCGGCGGGCATAATTTCGTCGAGCCGGCGTTTTTTGGCAAGCCAATCATCACGGGCGAGCATTTTTTTAACCAACAGGCGATTTTCCCTTTCATCGAGAACATACGCGTTGTCAAAAACTCAGCAGAGCTAGAAGCCGCGCTGCAAAACAAGCGCACAATCCCCGGTGCAAGGATCTTGCAAACGCCAGATCTTGACGCGCTCGCGCAAAAGATCCTAAGCCGTGTTTAGCCAGCGCCAAAGATCCGCAAGATCCGCTAAAGATCTTTGGCTTTGGATTTCGCGCCTAGATCTAAGATCCCTAGCCGCTCCAAGATCTTGCGTGGCTTTAGGATTTCGCACGCCAAGATCTACAGATCCTAAGCTCAAGATCCTGCGCCTAGATCCAAGATCATTAACCGCCACAAGATCATACACGCCAAAGATCCTGCCTTTAGATCTAAGATCCCTTACCGTTCTAAAATCCACAAGGGTCGCCAAAGATCTTTGGCGCTGGATCCTATGCCCGGCTCTAAGATCTCTAACCGCCACACAATCTAACGCTCCAAAGATCCCGCCCCTAGATCTAAGCTCTCTATCCGCTACAAGATCTATCACGCCAAAGATCCTGCACTTAGATCTAGATCCAAGATCCTTAACCACTCCAAGATCCATAGCGCACCTAAAAGATCTAACGTCAAAGATCTTAAGCCACGCCAAGCAAACACCAAGATCCGCCAAAGATCTTTTGTGCAAGATCTTGCGCTTAGATCTAAGATCTACGGATCCTAAGCTCAAGATCCTGCGCTCGGCTCCAAGTTCTATCACACCAAAGAGAGCGCGCCGTGCTTAGCGTTTTAATCCACCAGCTCTGCGGGCTTGCCTTTGGCGCCTACATACTCCTTGACCGCCTTTACATAAGAAAGCTAGAGCGCAGCGCCCGCCAAAACTTCTACAAAAAAACAAAATTGCCAATGGTGGCGCTAAGCGCGGCGCTCGTTGGCTTTGGCGCGGCTAGCTTGCTAAGCTTTGACTACGGCTGGGCGATTTACGCAAAGGCCTTGCTTGGGGCGCTACTCATCGCGATGTTTTTTGCTTGTGAATATATAATTCCAGCATTACAATGCGATTTTTGCAAAATGGCGTATAAGGCGGCGGTCGTGGCGCTTTTGATAGCCGTTTTGGCACTTGGATACTTTAAGGATTTTTTATGAATATTTACAGCGTAGAAGGCGGCGTTTGCGCCGTTAGCGGGTTTTTTGCCGGTGGCACAAGCGCGGGGCTCAAAGGCGGCGGGCGCTTGGATCTTGCCTACATCAAAAGCAGCGAGCCTTGCGTTTGGGGCGGTGTTTTTACAAGCAACAAATTCAAGGCCGCGCCGCTCATTGACGCGCTTAGCAAGCAAGACAGGCTCATAGATGGCGTTATAATAAACTCAAAAAACGCCAACGCTATGACGCTTGAAGCGGGATTACAAGACGTGCGCGAGATCTTAGCAGGGCTTGATGGCACCTGGCTGATGAGCTCAACGGGCGTTATCGGCAAAAGATTGCCAAAGGACAAGATCAAAAGCGCGCTGGCAAAACTAAGCTTTAACGAAACAAACAGCGCCGCCGCACAAGAAGCGATTATGACAACGGACAGCTTCCAAAAGCACATCGCGCTTAGGGTGCAAACAAGCAGCGGCGAATTCACGCTTGGCGCAATGGCAAAGGGCGCGGGAATGATAGCGCCAAGCCTTGCTACGATGCTTTGTTTTGTAACCACAGATGCCGATTTAAGCGCGGCGCAGATTAGGGAGTGCATAAAGGGCGCGCTTGATGGCTCGTTTAACGCAATTAGCGTCGATGGCGACACTTCCACAAACGACAGCGTGATAGTTTTATCTAGCCGCAGATCCGGCGTTGCGGACGCTAGCGCCTTTGGCGAAGCGCTGAAAATGGCGTTTCATAAGCTTGCGCTTGATATTGCGCGCGATGGCGAAGGAGCCAAAAAGCTCGTTGCCTTTGAAGTGAAAAATGCCGAGAGTTACGAGCAGGCAAAAACGTGCGCTAAGGCTTTGGCGAATTCTTTGCTTGTTAAAACCGCGCTTTTTGGGGAAGATCCAAACTGGGGGCGCATTGCTTCTACCATAGGCGCAAGCGGGGTTACGTGCGATGAGCGCGCGCTAAAAATCCACATAGGCAGCGTGAAAATTTACGACGGCGGCGAGATAGAAAACGCAGAAGAAGAGGCTGGCGCGGTGCTAAAGGCTAACGAATTTAGAATAACTTGTGATCTTGGCGTGGGGGCGGCTGGCTTTACGGCTTATGGCTGCGACCTTGGCTACGAATACGTGAAAATAAACGCTTCATACAGAACATAAGTAGCAATTTTGTAAAATCCCCTATCTCAAAAACAAGGAAAAAAATGCTTCACGAATACAAAGACATCATCGCCATTTTAAGGCAGGAAAACGCGCATTTTGCAAAGATTTTTGACAGGCACAACGAGCTTGACAACCAAATTGCCGCCGTTGAAGAAGGCAGGGAACATATGGATTTTACGAAGCTAGACGTGCTTAAAAAAGAAAAGCTTGCCCTAAAAGACGAGGCATACGCTGCTATCCTAAAATACAAAGAAGAAAATAATCTCTAATCTTTCCGGCTCTGCGCGCTAGATCTGGGCTTGGATCTTGATAGATCTTTGCGCGCGGGTTTTTCACACGGATCTTCGCTGTGGATCTTTGATACGGGTTTGCGCTGAGATCTTTGCGCGGCAAGATCTAGCAAGTGCGCTTTGGTTTAACTCTTGGCTTGTGAGTGGCGGCAGTTAGACAATAGCGGTGGCACAAACCCCGCGTAAAAATAGAAGGAGAAGATCTTGAAAAAGTCTAGCGAAAAAATTTTAGGCAAATACAAAGTAAAAGAAAAAGTAGCGGGGGGGGGGCGACAAAATCATCGCCACCCGCAATGAAACAGAGTATTTAGTAGAGATCATAAAAAAGACGGAGCAAAGCAGTAGATACTCAGAAACTGCTAGGCGTTTAAGCGTTGTAAATCACAACAACATCAGCAATGTAATCATCGAGGAAGACGACGAGAATTTTTACTTTATCGATAAATTTTTTGATGGAGATGGATATTCAAAGCTAGAAGCTGACTACTTCTTTAATGACAAAAATTACGCAAACTTGATAAGCTGCTACCTGCAAATCATAAGCGCCATTAGATACATTCATCAGCAAGGTTTTTATCACGGCAACATAAATCCTGAAAATATTTTGATTAGCCGTGGTGAAGAGGATCACGCATATTTGCTAGATTTTGGCAGAAGCTATTTATACTCTATGCTAAAAAATGAGCCGGACAAAACATTTTACGCGCCGGAGCAGGTAAAAGAAAAAGAAATATTCAAAGAAAGCGACATTTATTCTTTTGGGCTTTGTATGCTAAAGCTCATCGTTGATAATTTTGAAGGATTTGATTTTTACGCGCACTACAAAGACTACCAAGATCTTGAGAAGTTTTTTGAATACGTTACGGCTAATTACGAACCAGAAGGCGATGAAAATGAACTGTTTTTGCTCGCAAAAAAAATGCTTAAAGAAAACCCTAGCGAGCGCATAGATCTAGCAAGCGTTGAAAAGGAATTAAAAGACCTGCTCTCAAGCCAATACGACGAGCCAACCTTTGCAATAAAAATTAGTGATAGGGCGCTTGAAACATACACAAAAAATAATGGCATAGACCAATACGAAGCCATAAGGCACCTAGAAGGAAAAATAAAAGGGTATGAGTCTTTTTGGGAATTTAGTGAAGGTAAGAATGGACGTAAAAAAATCAAAATTGCCGTCAGCAATCTTATTTTTCTTTGCTCGGATAATGTAAAATTTGGCTGTTTATCTTGCTTTGATATCCCAGAAAATCAAGAAGCAGAAATAAGTGATATTACTGCAAATGGGCTTGAACAAAATGCCTCTTTTGGTCTTTTTAAAAACAACCAAAAACCATCGGGCGCTTATGATAACGCCAGTTATATCATAGACGAACTACGTGAGAGATACAGGATAAAACAGCTTCAAAATGAGCGCCTTGAGATAGACAAAAAATCAATAAAAACAGAGGAGGAGCTGCTAGAGGCTGAATACAAAGCAATACAAGAAAAGAAAAACACAAAATTCGCCATCATAAAAGATATAAACAAGGGCAAAGACACAATAACCTTTGAGTTTGTAAAAGCTGATGGCAAGGAGGACGAAAGCCAATCAAACACCGAACTAAAAAATGACGACAAGCATTTTTTTAAAAAGCTAATTGAATATACGCAACAAATTAACAAAGAGCGAGAAAAGGACTTCAAACAGGGGCAAAATGTAGTTGTAGAAACAGAACAAGATAGAGATTTTTCTCTAAATGCAAAAGTAGAAAGAACAGATCCGGCTCAAAACACACTTGTTTTAAAGCTTGAAAAATACGGCGCAAATAAAAAAATAGATGAGAGGCTCAGATATAAAATCAGCTATGACTACGAAGTAGAAGAAATCGTATGGAACAAGCGAGATAGAGCCCTAAAAGATCTCACAAGGGCAAACACGGCAATACCAAATCTCCTAAGAAAAATAAGCAACCCTAAGGAGCTTAGAGATAACGAACTAGTTGAAATTGGAAGCTTTTTTGATGAAAAGCTAGATAACAATCAACAAGAAGCAGTTAGAAAAAGCTTAAGCCTATATGAAAGTTCTGAGATCCTGCTAATACAAGGCCCTCCCGGAACTGGCAAAACAACAACAATCACAGAAATAGTGCGGCAGATCTTAAAGACAAGAAAATATGAAAAGATCTTGGTGGCTTCCCAAAGCAATCAGGCGGTTGATAATGTGCTTGAAAAAAATTGCGAAACCCAAGACAAGATCTTACGCATAGGCAATGATGACAAAAATATGAGTAAAATCGCGAAAAAATATCGTGCCGAAAACGTAATAAACAAACTCATCAAGGAAAATTTAGTGCGGATAAAAGCAAACCCAATAACTCACAGCAATGAAGAAATTCAGGCTAAATTAAAAAGCTTGCAAGAGGGCTTTAGCAAAAGCTTGCAAAACATTACATCAAAAATGACGGCAGCAGAGGGCAGCAAAGAATATGAGCTTGGCGAGCTTTTCGCCAAACACATTCGTCTTATTTTTGGCACATTAATCGGAATTTCATCTTGGAAAGATTTTAGAGAAATGGTTTTTGATACGGTGATAGTAGATGAAGCCGGGCGAGCTACCTTAAGCGAATTATTAGTGCCGTGCATTAAGGCGCACAAAATTGTTCTCGTGGGGGATCACAAGCAATTAGCGCCCGTCATAGATGACGATGTTTTGGAAAAACTAGGCGACAAAGAGGAAGCACGAACTTCATTTTTTCAAAGGTTTTTCGAGCGGCTTAAAGACGCAAATAAAGACAATTTAAAACACACGCTCACACATAACTACCGCTCTGAAAGACGCATTTGCGAGCTTTACAATAATGCTTTTTACGATGGCGCGCTAATTGTAAAAGATGAAACAAACAAAGACAGGCAACATAGCCTCAGCCCTAGATCTAGCGTAATGTGGATTGATACTGGTGATTTTGATGGACGGGAGGACAAACAAAAAGGAACGGGCAAGATAAACGAATATAACGCCGGAATTGTTGAAAAAGTTCTTAAAGGGCTACACAAGGAGCTCAAAGAAAAAGGCTTGCAATATGATCTTGGCGTCATAACGCCATACAAAGATCAAGCAAACTTACTAAAAGATAAAATCAAGAACAAAGACTTTGAAGGTTTGGATTTTCTCGTTGGAACCGTCGATAGCTTTCAAGGCAGCGACCGCGATATCATAATTTACGATTGCGTTAGATCCTCAAAAAACAAGCAAAAGGCAAAAATAGACTTCATTGCCGATGAAAAACGGCTAAACGTATCGCTCTCAAGAGCAAAACGGCTTTTGGTTATAGTTGGCGATATGGACTTTTTATACAAAGCAAACGCAAACAACAATAACCCGTTTGTAAAGATCATAGAGCATATCAACGAGCACAAAAAAGATTATCTCATAATAAGGAGCACCGATGGCAAAGAAAAAAACTAGACAACAAAGCGGTCAAGAAAAAACTTTTACACCAGATCTAGAAATGCTAACGCATAAATACAGCGACTTTTACGATGGCTTTATGTTATACGACCAAAGGTTAATATCCTACCCAATATATAAAACCAAGATCTCACACCTAGCAACGTTAGTGCAAAAATTGCACCCTGTTATATTGGAAATATTAAGGATTATTGACTATTTGCAAACAATAAAAACGGACGACAGCCGCAAAATGCTCGTGCAAATAACGCAAATGGATGAGGACATCTTAAATGGAATTCTCTCAGAATTCGACACAAAGGGATACTTAAAGCAAACAATGGGGCTTGAGCTCACAACAAACGGCAAGGAAGCCCTACAAAAAGATGAGGAAAAAATTACAGAAGAGCTCACAGCATATATTGCATTTGACGGAGTTTTTGGAACAATCTTAGGCGTAGCAACTACACAGAAAGATATGCTACTAGATCAGAGAGCTGATAAGAACTCAATAGAATTTAAGCCGCATTTTGGAGCAAGACCAAGAACAGAACACCTTAATGACGAGTTTGAAGGCGAAAAAACATTGAGGCAAGTCATAACAGAAGGCTTAAAAAGCCAAACGGGCAACAAATACGACACAAACGAGATACTTTCCGTAGAACCACGCAAATTTTTCAAAAAATACTTTTGCCTTTTTTATAAAAACGCGGAAGAAGAAGAAAGAATTCTTGTCATAAACAGCAAGTATGAAGAGGACATTGAAGCCACAGAATTGTTTGACCGTTTGATGAATGAAGGAAAATTTACAGATAGCGTCAATCAAGAATCAAAAGAGCTTATGGAAGAAAATTACCATAATTTTGAAGAAGCAACACCAGAAGTAATAAAGCAAAAGTTAGAGGTTGATTTAACAAACGGAAAAACGATTGAAACCCTAGACCACAAAAAGTATTTTAAATACGTTTTAAATAACGCAAAAAAAGAAATTTGCATCCAATCCCCTTGGATTAGAAAAAACATTTTAAAATACTACGAGAATGAGATTAAGGGCGCGATCGAACGAGGTGTAAAAATTACCGTAAAATATGGAATGAAGTCACGAAACAGATTTGATAAGGTAGGTATAGATGATGGATCTTTAAAGTTTTTTGACGGGCTTGATAAGAAATTTTTTAAACTCATAAAGGACAACGACCATTCAAAAATCATCA
>CAUTXO010000025.1:0-21111 GCA_963542625.1 uncultured Helicobacteraceae bacterium
TTGAGTTGACGATTGAGCCGTTTTCATCGTTATTTTTGATGTTGTCGATGTTACCGATCTTAATACCGTTAATTGTCAGATCTTTAATACCAGAAAATTTACCTCCGGCTGCCGCTGATCCAACTGTTGCTTTTCCTGTGCTAACAACGTTTGCAAAGGCGCGCACGCCAAGTTCGTTTGAGTTTTTGTTAATGGCTTCTGCAAGTGCGCCGAGCCCTGTGCCAGCGCTTGTTGAAACGGTAACGCCTTCTAGCTGAATATCCGCACCGCCGGTTGGGTTTCTAAACTTTAGTTTTACCACTTCAGCTGCCGTTAGAGTTTTTGTTGTTTCTCTTCTTATGCTACCTATTTTGTTTGAAGTAGTCGCACCGATACTTGCCTTGATTGTTTCGTTAGAAAACGCGCCAACTTGGAATTCTTTGTTTGTGAAACTTCCCGCTAGCATATTAATACCGTTATATGATGTTTGCACGGCGATGTTATCTAGCTGCTCTATCAATCTGATGATGTCTGATTGAATAGCTTGGCGTGAGCTTGCGCTTTGTGAATCTTGCGCTGCTTGTGTAGCTTTAACCTTGATTGTGTCTAGGATCTTTAGCTGTTCGTCCATCGCTTTGTCCGCTACTTGGATCATACCCATTGCGTCGTTTGTGTTGCGGATAGCTTGACCTAGCGTGTTTGCTTGAGATCTTAGGCTGTCTGCGATTGCCATACCAGAAGAGTCGTCCGCTGCTTTGTTAATGCGAAGCCCGCTTGAGAGCTTTTCTAGTGAATTGTTAAGGTTATACTTAACGAAGCCTGTATTGACTTGAGAGTTCATTGCCTGAACGTTTGTGTTAATGACAAAACTCATCGTAAATCCTTTAATTTTTTCTTATGCGGACTAAATCGTCTAGCCAGCGGGGATTTTTAAATAATTTACCAGCAAGGGCTTTTGCGCGTGCTAGCAAAGCCTTTGCCCGCGCGGCTTGGCTGGGTGGCGCGCTTGTGGGGTTAGATCTGGGTCTTGAGATCTAGTGGTACCAAAGAGCTAGATCTAGGGCTAAGTTCTGATGCCTAGATCTTGCCTTAGATCTGGCTCTAAGAATCAGCGCCTAGATCTCGCCCTAGCCTAGTAGTAGCACCAAACCTAGGGCGCAAATGAAAATAAGTCCGGCGTAATCGGCAAAGCTAACAAAACGCGAACGTGCGAACGAGCTTCTAAAGGCTATCGTTAGCCCGGCGGTGATGAATATAACAAGGCTCATACCAAGCCCCATCAAAACGGCAGAGATTAGCCCAACGGCATAGGTTTGCAATGAGAGCGTGAATATAAAAATGGTAACGGTGCCCGGGCAAGGAATTATGCCGGCGCTAATTATCACGCCAAGATCCGTTGCGTTGCTTGAGAGTTTGCAAGCGCCGCAGGTGCAAGCCGCCGGGTGCAAGGAAAACCGAAATTTCTTGTTTTGCCGGTGGATCCGCAGCTTCTTAGAGAGCATATAAAGCGCAATGGCTATGATGATAAGCCCGGAAAGCTTTGTAACCACCACTTGCGTGTTTGAAATGTATTTGCTAAAAAACTCGTTTAGTAAAAAATATATGCCAAAGGTCATAATAAATGCCGAAAACACGTGCGTAAAGCCGATGAGTAGCGCCATAGAAAGCGCCTTGCTGACGCGTTTTTTGTGGCTTAGCAAATAAGACGCCACGAGCGATTTTCCGTGCCCGGGGCCGCTTGCGTGGATAAGCCCATAAAAAAACGAAAACACAAGCAAAGAAAGTAGCGCGGAGACGGATTTATTTTCTTTTATATCCACGAGCATAAGGTTTATTTTGTGGCTTATGTCGTTTAAGATCTCAGCAAGATAAATAAATGCCCCTTGCACGCCTTGCGCTGGTGAGCTTTGTGCGTTTTGTGCGTTTTGTGTGCCCTTTGCTTGGCTGGCGCTTTGAGCCTGTGCGCTTGCCCCCGCGCCCTTGCTAGGATCTTGCCCCGCCATTGCCATATTTGCCATAAATTTTAGCTCAAGCGGCAGGCTCACTTCGTCTTGATTTGTTTCCACGCCCATCGCCGGGCTAAAGTTATGCGCCAAAAAGGCGTCTTTTACAAAAAAAGCGAGCAATTCGTTTTTGTCTATGTAATCTATGCTAAGCGTGCGAATGGCATCAAGCGGCATATCTAGGCGGATCTTAAACGACGAACTAAGCTTTTTGTAGCTAAGGTGCAAGCGCTTATCAAAGATCTTGCCCGCCAGCGCCACGCGCTTTTTGTTAATGCGAAGCTGCGTGTTGTAAAGGTTTTGCTCTAGGAGCGTGTAAAAGTCAAAATACACGTTTTTTAGCTCTTGCGCGTCGATGTTGCCGTCGATGTTTTTATCGTAATTTTGCGCGGACATAAAGGCGTAAAGCTTGGAAAACTCCCAATTAACTTCTATGTAGCTTAGATCTTTGGCATCTGAAACAAAGCGCGTGTAGGCAAAAACGCTTGGATCTACAATGGTGCATAAATAGCAAGCGCGCAAAGGGGCGGGCGCCAAAACAAACAGGGCAAAAAACACTAAGATCCAAAGGCGTTTAAGGCGCTTCAAGAAAGCCACCGCCTAGCGCCAAAAATCACGGCAAAACAGCCACTTGCTACCAAAATAATGCTAGCACCAGATGTTAAATTGTATGCATACGCAAGCGCTAGCCCGCCTAGAACAAAGGCGAATGATAACAGCGCCGAGTAGAACATCGTGCGCGCAAGGCTTGAGCTAAAGAGTTCGGCGATGAAAACGGGCACGGTTAGAAGCGCGATGACGAGTATTAGCCCAATGCTCCTTATGCTAAAGACAATGCCAAGCGCAATCAGCACAAAAAGCGCGGCGCTAAAGGCGTGCGTTTTGACCCCTTGCAAGCTGGCGTATGGCGCGTCGTAAGAAACGGCTAAAATGAGCGGGTAAAACACAAACGCAAAGGCGACTAGCCCCGCGTCAAAGACGGCTAAAAAGGCGAGATCTTCTGCTGGGACGGTTAGAATGCTGCCGAATAGATAGCTCATTAAATCCACGTTGTAGCCGGGCGAGAGATCCACAAAGATGATCCCCACAGCCATTCCAAACGCCCAAAGCGCGCCGATGACCGTGTCTAGCCGCTGCTTTTGCCTGATGTAAAAATAGGCAATCACAAGCGCCGTTGCGACCGCAAACGCCGACGTGCCAAGCAAAAACGGCAAGGAAAAGTAAAGCGCCAGCCCGATGCCGCCGTAGGAAGCGTGAGCTATTGCGCCGGCGACGAAAACCGTTTTATTCACGACAACAAGCGTGCCTATGATACCCATCGCGACGCTCACCAAAAACCCAGCGACGATTGCGTTTTGCACGAATGAATACTGCAAGGCCTCTAGCACGCTGCACCTTTTGCGGTTTTCGGGTTTAGATCTTGAGTGGCTTTGGCGTTAGGATCTTTGGCGAAGAAGGATCTAAGATCTTGTGCTGTTTTGGTGTCAAAATCTGTGCTGAAACCAACGCTAAGATCCGCACGGGGAGCGAACGTGCTATCGGCAAGCGATTGCAGGCTTAGATCCTGTGCGGTTTGCGGGCGTAGATCTTGCACCATTTCAGCGTCAAGATCTTTGCGAGCTTGACTGCTTAGATCTTGAACGCTTGGCACGAATATATGGTAAGCGGTTTTTAGCATAGCGCACCCTTAGGTAAATTGCCAGTGGCGGTGCTAGGATCTTGTAGCCTTTGGCGGCTTAGATCTTGAAACGCTTGCGGGTTTGGATCTTGGAGCGCTTGCGGGCATAGATCTTGCACCATTTCAGCGTCAAGATCTTTGCGAGCTTGAGTGCTTAGATCTTGAGCGTTTGGCGTGAATATATGGTAAGCGGTTTTTAGCATAGCGCACCCTTAGGTAAATCGCCGGTGGCGGTGCTAGGATCTTGTAGCCTTTGGCGGTTGAGATCTTGGAGTGCTTGCCGGTTTGGATCTTGAGCGGCGGCGGGCGCGTGGGCTGTAACAAAAGCGGGCGTGAGCGTTTGCACGGGCGGTTGCGCGGGCGTGAAAGTTTGCGTGCGTAAAAGCGCTTGCGCTCCTAAAACAAGCGTTTTATTCACAAACGCCAGCTGCTTTGCGTAGGCGCTTAAAAAAGAAAGGTCGTGGCTGACGGCAACGATTGTCATCGCGGCGTTTAGGCTCTTTAAAAGCTCGAATATTTCCGCCCCGCCCGCACTATCTATGCCAGAGGTTGGCTCATCTAAAACAAGAAGCTCAGGATCCCCAACAAGCGCTCTTGCAATCAGCGTTCTTTGGCGTTGCCCGCCGGAGAGCTCGCCGATTTTTTTATGCAAAAACGCGCCCATTCCAAGCCGCCCAAGCCACCTTTGCGCAGCTAGTTTTTGCTCGCTTGAAAAGCCAAAATACCTTTTGCCCCTGCCAACAAACCCGCTTAAAACCACGTCTTGCACGGTAACGGGAAAGGTTTTATTGCGGTTTGTGTCTTGCGGGACAAACCCGGTGCGCACCGGGCTTGCAAGCACCTTGCCCCTTTGCGGGGCAATTTGCGAAAGGATTATGCCAAGAAGTGTGGATTTTCCGCCGCCGTTTGGCCCGGCAATGCCCAAGAAATCGCCGCGAGAAATCTCAAGATTCACGCCATCAAGCACAGCTTGCCCGTCGTAGGCAAACGAAACGCCCGCTAGCTTTATTAAAGGCTCTATTTTGAAAAACCTTCGCTCAAAACGCGCGCAAATTCAAGGAGATTTTGCGGGTAGTCGGCACTCAGCGGGGAGATGGACGCCACCTGCGCGTTAAGCTCTTTAGCAATCACTTCCGCTGATTTTTGCGAGAATTCCTTTTGCGTGAATAAAACCTTGATGTTGCGCTCTTTTAAAAACTTGATGATTTTCACAGTTTCACTAGGTTTTGGCGCCTTGCCTTCAACTTCTATTGGGATCTGCCTTAAGCCGTAGCGCGCGGCAAAGTAGCCCCAGCTTGGGTGGTAGATGGCAAAGACTCTGCCGCGGTGTTTTTTTAGCGCGTCTCGTATTTCGCGGTCAATTTCGTTTAGCTTGGCAACAAAGGCTTTGTAGTTTTTTTGGTAGGTTTTAGCGTTTGGTGCGTCGGCTTTTACAAGCGCGTTTAGCATATTTTTGGCGATTATTTTAGCCGTAAATGGGGACGTCCAGACGTGCGGATCATTTGGCCCGTGCGCGTGATCGTGGCTGTGCTCGTGCTCGTCTTCGTCATCGTGGTGGTGCGCCGCCATTTCAAGACGCGCTATACCTTCTTCGGTTTTAACAATATGCATTTCCTTATTTTGCGCCTGAAACTTATCCAGCCAAGCGTTTTCAAACTCTATGCCGATGGCAAAATAAAGCTTGGATTTGCTTAGCGCCTTCATTTGCTCTGGGCGCGGCTCGTAAGTGTGCGGCGAATTGCCCGGCTGCACCATTGTATTGACCTTTAGCAAATCCCCGCCGATTGCCTCAAGAATGCTCTTTTGCGGGACGATAGACACGCTCACTTCCATTGGTTTAGCCACAGCAAGGCTTGCTAGCAGCACAAAAACAGATAAGATCTTTTTCATTTTTTTCCTTTAGTTTTGCTTGAATTTTCTTTGCACGCGCCGCAGATCCCGCGCAAGGAGACTTCTAAGATTCGGCGCGATTGCAAATTTGAAAGATCCGGCACAGGCACGCATTCTATTTTGTTGCACCGCGTGCAGAAAAAATGCGCGTGATTTTTGCGCGGGAGCTCAAAGTAGCGCGTTCGTTTGGTATGAGAGATCTCGTTTAAAAGCCCCGCCGCGCAAAATTGGTTTAGCACTCTAAAAACCGTCGCTCTATTGACGGCGGGCTCTAACGCGCAGCAAAGGTCGCTTGCCATAAAAAGCCCTTGCGTTTTGGCGATTGCTAAGTAGATCTTTTCCTTTTGCTCGCTGTATTTAATGCCGGCTATTTTAAAGATTTCTTTTGCGTTTTGCATAGGCGAAAGTATAATGAACTGCAACTTAATCGCAGGTTGGGGGGAGATCTTGCTTGCAAAGATCTTGGAACGCCCTTGCTTGCGCCTTGCGCTCGTGTTGTGTGCGCGCAAACGCCGCTGTTTTGGAGCAAACGCCCCCGCCGCGCAAAGCAAATAAGCAAGCTTTAAGTAAAATGCGCGGCTTGGAGAGAGCGATGAAAGAACAGCCTTTATATGAAGAAGAAATAGATTTAAAAGAAATTTTGCTTACATTATTAAAGCACAAGCTTTTTATTGCGCTTTTTACCGCTTTGGCAGTTGGGGTTGCGGCTGTTTATGTCGCGCTTAAAAAACCAATTTATGAAGCAGAAGCCGTGCTTGAGATTGGCAATTATAGAATACTCGTGGATAGAAGTGGCACGTACAGGATTCAATACGACATCGTCTTTACGTATGTTGATGATATGACGCGGCTCATACAAAACCTAAAGACCATTTTTATGCCAAAAAGCAGCGCAAAAGAGCAGGAAGCTTGGGTGGAAAAGATAAGCCGGACAAAAGACGGCGGGAATTTTCTAGAAATTAGCACCAACGCTTTTTCTAGGGATCTTGCCGCGCAAAAACTTCAGACTGTAATTGATTACATAGCGCTAAATCACCAAAAGATCCTAGACCGAGTGTTTTTGCAGCAAAAGCTCATTTTGCAGGACTTGCAGATAGACATAGACACGCTCAAAAATATACAAATTGCGACGCTAGATAACAACATTAGCTATTTTGAGAAAAAGTATCTCCCGCTTGCCGAAGAAAAGCTGAAGTTTTTAGACGCATCCATTAAAAAAACGGAAAAAAATATCGCAGAAACAGACAAAGACATTCTCAAAACGCAAAATTCCAATCCATCGCTTGCGGCAATTAGCACTATCAAAAAGTCGAATTTAGAGATGGAATTGCTCGAGCTAAAGCTCAAACAAACAGAAACGATGGAAGCAAAAGAAAGGGCTATAAAAGTTCAGATCCCAAGCCTTAAGCAGGAAAAAGAAAGGCTTGTTACAGCTGATTTGCAAAGCCTTTTGAACAAAAAAACTTTAAGGCAAAAGTATCTTGAGCTTGAAAATTTTGTTAATACAAAAATAGTCGGCGAGATTGTCGTGCCAGAAAAGCCCGTTAAGCCAAGAAAGGCTTTGATTATTGTCGTTAGCTTACTTTCTGGCTTTGTTATGGCTGTGTTTTTGGTTTTTGTTAAAGAGTTTTTAAAGACGCTTAAAGATAAAAACAAACTTAAAGCCTAAGATTTTGCGTGGCGGATGGTGCCACGCACTATGCAAGAGCTTTGCTTGCCTACGTTGCACAACGAACAATCTCTGCAAAATACTGCTTTGGATCTTGGGTAGTAGCAGTTTAGATCTTACGCGACTTTTAAATTTAGCACTCTAACAAGTTGTGATTGTAGTTGCTTGACGTTATACGCTAAACGCCAAATGGTTTAGTCCAGATAAAAATATTTACGAGCGCTTAGTTATTTATTATCTTTAGAACCACCCACGTTTGAATCAATCAACACACGCACTTAGTGTTGCTTTTCTTGAATTTTTTATTCATTAATTTTAACCGTTGTTTATAATATATCCACCAAGAACATACATATTTATAACTACACGATCCAAACATAGGCTTTTTTATATAAAATATAAACTTTTACACAAAAGGATCAAGATGAAAGGACTACTTAGAGCCTTTTTAATTTGCCTTGCGCTTTGCACAGATCTTGGCGCAAGTAAAACAAATCAACTTCTGGCAAAGCATATTCAACCGCAAGATCATAAACCACCAAAGCAGGCTGGGGTTTGGGTGGATAGATCCCGTTAGATAGCGGGAAATCTTTACTTGTAGTGAATGATTGAATTGGTGTGGCTTGGTATGAGTAGTGGATCTTGTGTGGAAAAACTGGAGTGGTTGAATTGATGGCGTTTGGATCTTGGGAGTTTGTGAAGCAATGAAAGCGCAGGATCTTGGGTTGGGTTTGGGTTTGGGATACGTGGAGCTTTAGTTGAAGTGGCGGTTGGGACGAGTGGAACTTGCGCGCGGGCGGTTGTGGATTGGGATCTTAGGGGTTGGATTGAGCAGATCTTTGGCGTGCGGACGTGTGGTTAATTTGAATTGCGGATTTGTGATTTTGTTGCGGGCTGGTGCCAAAGCGCAAAGAAGCGCTGGCGGGCTAGAAAAAATCTGGCAAATTTTTACCGTGCTTTTCCATATAGTAGCCGATGACAAAGCCACCGATAGACGCCACCGCAACTAACAAGCTAACTATTGTTTCCATTTTTATCCTTTAAGGTTTCTAATTCTTTGCTTAGCTTCGTAAGCTTCGTTAAATTTGTTGCAACGCCAGCTCCAAAAGCCACCAAGCCCGCGATTGAAATCGCGACAAAATAATCAAAATTTGCAACATTTGCAACGGTAAAGATCCAAGCGCCGCCAAAACCGGCGGAAAAGATGAAAATCTTTGTTTTGATTATATCGGCTTGCTTTGAGATTGGGTTACTTTGTAAATTAAAATCCAAGAAATGCTCTTTGCGCGTGATTGTACCTTAAAGCAGTTTGGATTGGGGGGATCTGAGATCTTGTGCGTTGGGTTGGGGTGGGGTGGCTTGGCGAGTGGCTATAAAAGTGGGAGTGTTTGGGTTGTGGGGTGTTGGCGGCCTATGGAGTGCCGGATCTGCGAGATCTTTCAAGCCAAACATCAATAGGTGCAAGAATTCTGCGCTAGCTTAACGCTTGGTAAGCAAAAAATCAAGCTTAAAACATAAAGAAACGGGGTTAAACTCGCAAAACGCTAAAAAGCACGCGCAAAGATCTCGGCGCTAAATCTAAATCCTTGCGCAACGGCTGTATGCACGACTGCAGGCTACACAAAATCTAACGCACCTAAAACCGCTAAGATCTAAGCAGCACACGCCCTAGATCTTAGGAAAACTTTGCTTTAATAGGGATAGCCTTAATCGTAAGCTGTGCTAGTCTAGGCACGGCGTTTGTTTGCAATCTATGCAAGCGGTGCGCGCAAAGATTGTGGGCCCTGCAAATCAGACGATTGCATAAGGGGCAGGCCCCCCGTGAGATCTAGCGCACGCAAATGCTGAAAGTTAAACAGTCTGCACACTAAAAGTAAAAGCGCCAGGGCTGTGTAAGGCTTAGATCTTAGTGGCGGCTGGTGCTTATTTCTTTTTCTTGGCGAGCTTTACAAGGAAAATTCCAAGACCGACGATGACTAAAAAATTGACGATGGCGGAGATGACGATTAAAGGGCTAATTGGTTCGCTCATATTTTGGCTTTCGTGTGAAGTGGGGCAAGTGCGGGCAAGGCGCAAGAGTGCGAGCGCAAAGCAAACGCAAAATTTGCAAAAAACGGAGTGCAAAATGCGAAAAACCGCGCAAAGTCTGCAAAGATTGTGAAAAACGGAGCATAAACGGAGCGCGTAAAAGCCACGCAAAGCCCAAATGGATTTGCAAGCTCCGCGTTAGGGGCTGCCGCGCAAAGGGTAAGAGATCTTGCGTTAAATGTAAAGAAACACGAGCAAGGAGATAAGGCATTTGCCAGCCATTGGTTAAGGGGGCAAAGGGCAAAAGATCTTGCGCGGGGCTTAATCTTACGCACGTTTTGCCAATACGCTTTGGCAACGCGGGCAAGGCGTGTCTGCTTGCTCGGCACTATGCTTCCAGCAACGCGGGCATTTAAACCCCAGAGCGCGGGCGATGAAAAACTTTGCGCCCTGCACTTTAAGCTAGCGCAAATCAGCAATAAAGGGCAAAAATTTCTCCACACTTAAGCCCATTGCGGTGCTTAGGTTGCCGCGCGAGCTCTCTACGTATGGCGCGCAAAAGCCCTCCATCATACAGCCGCCTGCCTTGCCGCGCCACTCTCCGCTCTTAAGGTAGCGCTCCACATCAGCGCGCGCAAAAGGCTTCATCGCATAACACGCCGCGCTTAGGTCAGCTAGATCCAAAAACTCTCGGTGCAAAAGCGTTGCCGTAACGATACACATCTGCGCCCCGCTAATGCATTCCAGCGCCCGCCTTGCTTCATCAAGCGTGCGCGGCTTTTTCAAAATTGCGCCGCCTACGCTCACTAGGGAATCAGCGCAAAGAATGTCCGCGCTTGCGGTGTGCTGCTTGATTGCCGCTTGCATTTTTGCCTGCGCCGCCTTATAAACAAAGCTTTGCACGCGGGTTTCGCGGATTAGATCTTCGTCAAAATTGCTCGCAACCTGCACGAAGTTAATGCCAAGCGCGCTAAGCTGCGCCGCCCTTGTAGGCGATGACGAAGCTAGAATTAGCGCGCTCAAAAAACCACCAAGCCGCTTATGGCGATGTTAAACAAAATAACGTATTTGGCAAAGGGTAAAATCGCCGCCCTTGCTAGCCCCAAAGCGCCCGCGGATAAATGCCCTAGCGCCTGAGTAGTGCGGCTTGACAAAAACACAAGGCTTGCGATGCCTAAAAAGGCAATCATATCCGCTGGCGAATAGTCAAGATCCCTAATGCTTAGGAAAAAAACCGCTATCAAAAACGCTGCCGCGCAAACGGCAGAAAATTTGATATATAGGTCGATGGATTTTACGTATAGCGCTAGGCTCACCGCCTTGTCTTGTAGCCTTTCAAAGACAGGAAAGAGCCCAAAAAACAAAAATACGCCGCTGCCAAACCAAATGGCGGGCGCAAAAGAAAAGATAATCTCAAGGCTAAGCATTCATCAGATCTTTAGCAAGTGCGCTGGCCTTGTCCTTTATGGCGCTAAGATCTGACGCATTTAGCGCACCGCTGGCAAAATCCGCCTTGCCGCCGCCCTTGCCGTCAAAGCACACGCAAAGCTCTTTTAGCCACCGCGCGGCGTCTAGCGGGGCGTTTTTCACCGCGCACATTACCTTTACGCGCTCGCCATCAGGCATAAAAAGCATAACGGCGGCTTGTTTAAACCTTGCCTTAATATCATCAAGGGCGGGCTTTAGATCTCCGCTAATCTCCATCACGACAAGCTTTGTGCCGCCTAGATCTTGGGGCTGGGCGACGGCGGATAGAGCGCCTGAATGCTTAGCTCCCTTTTTTAGCTCCTTATTATCCGCGATGAGCCGTTCTATCGCGCTGCTTAGATCCTTTGTTTTTAAGAGATCTTGCGCCCTGCTCAAAGCCCCTTGCAAGCCCTTTGCGTAGCGGTAGGCTTCAAACCCCGCCACGCCTTCAATGCGCCGCACGCCCGCGCTAACGCTTGCCTCGCGCGTGATGTAAAAGCTGCCGATTTGCGCCGTGCTTGATACGTGCGTCCCGCCGCAAAATTCAATCGAGTGCTCGCCAAAGCTCACAACGCGCACACTCTCGCCGTATTTCTCGCCAAAAAGCGCGCGCGCGCCCGTTTTCTTGGCTTCTTCAAGCGGTAAGATCTGCGTTTTGCCGGCTAGATCTGCTGCGATTTTTTCATTCACCGCATCTTGAATGCGCGCAATTTCATCAGCACTTAACGCGCGCCCAAAGGTAAAGTCAAAGCGCAACTTGGCTTCATCGCAATACGAGCCCGCTTGCGAAACGCTCACTCCTAGCACCTGCTCTATCGCCGCATACAAAAGATGAATGGCGGAGTGGTGCTTTGCCGTCTCCGCGCGCGCGGGGGCTACAACGCAATCTACTTCATCGCCCGCCCTTAGATCCTGCGCGGCTTCCACGCTGCTTAGGATAAGCCCAAAAATCTTTTGCGTGTCCGTAACAAGCGATGAGCCGATTTTGCCCCTATCGCCAACCTGCCCGCCACTGCACGCGTAAAAGGGCGTTTTGTCTAGGAGCACGAGCCCCTTTGTGCCCTTTTTTAGCACGGTTTGCTCGTTGCCGTCTTCGTCTAAAAGGCTTAAGATCCGAGCGCGCGCCGCGGTGGTTTCGTAACCGATGAAAACATTCTCGCCAAAGCGCTCTAGCAAAGACTTTGTGGCGCTTTCTTTGAAGTTGTCTTTTGTGCCTTTCCAAGAAGCTTTGGCGCGGGTTTTTTGCTCTTTCATCGCGGCTTCATAGGCGTCAAGATCTATGGGGATATTTTTGTCTCTAAGCATATCTATCGTTAGATCTAGCGGGAAGCCGTAGGTGTCATAAAGCATAAACGCCACGTCGCCGCTAAAGATCTTAGGATTTTTGGCAAGCTCTTTGTTAAAAAGCTCCATTCCATAAACGATGGTTGAGTAAAAGCGCTCTTCTTCGGATCTCACAAGATCTTTGACGGCGTCTTTTTTCTGCGCCAAATACGGATACGCCCCGCCTAAGAGCTCGCAAACCTTATCCACCAAAAGGTGCATAAAGGGTTTTTTAAGCCCCAGCAAGTAGCCGTGCCGCACCGCGCGGCGCAAGATCCTACGCAAAACATAGCCACGCCCTTCTTTGTCAAAGGTCGTGCCCTGGGCTAGCAAAAACGTAACGGCGCGGATATGGTCGGCAATGACCCTAAAGCTAGCGCCCGTTTCATAAACGTATTTTTGGCCCGTTATCTTTTCCACTTCGGCAATGAGCGGCATAAAAAGGCTTGTGTCAAAGTTGCTAAATTTGCCTTCTTTGATTGCCACGATGCGCTCTAGGCCCATTCCAGTGTCAATCGATGGCTTTGGCAAGGGGTGCAAAGCGCCCGCTTCGTCGCGGTTAAACTGCATAAACACAAGATTCCAAATCTCTAAAAAGCGGTCGCCCTCGCCGCCTAGATAATCCTCGCTTGAGCTAAAATGCTCCGCGCCTTGGTCGTAGTGGATCTCGCTGCAAGGGCCGCAAGGGCCGGTATCGCCCATTTGCCAGAAGTTGTCTTTGTCTCCCATACGCACGATGCGATCTTTAGGGACGTAATTTAGCCAGATTTGCTCGGCTTCATCGTCGCTTGTGTGGATGGTTATCCAAAGCCGCTCTTTGGGAAGTTTTACAACCTGCGTTACAAACTCCCACGCAAAGGCGATGGCGTCTTTTTTGAAGTAATCACCAAAAGAGAAGTTCCCGAGCATTTCAAAAAACGTGTGGTGGCGGGCCGTGTAGCCGACGTTGTCAAGATCGTTGTGCTTGCCGCCTGCTCTGATGCACGTTTGCGATGTCGTCGCGCGCGGGGGCTTGGGAGCTGGCACTTCACCTGTGAAAACGGGCTTAAACTGCACCATACCGGCGTTTGTAAATAGTAGCGTTTGGTCGTTTGGCACAAGCGGCGAGCTTTCTAAGATCTTATGGCCTTTAGACTTAAAAAACTCAAGAAACTCTTTTCTGACATCCATTTTGTATCCTTAAAATTGTTCGGAAGTATAACACTAATAATTTTGCGCCAAATCGTCAAACAAGCGCGCAAATTCGCTTCTTTTGCGTAAAAATTCCGCTTCAGATGGCAAGCCAAAAAGCCTTAGATCTAGTGCGTTTAGGAGTGAAGCTTTTAGGCTTTCTTTATCCGCCTTAACTAAAACGTAAAAAAGCTCATTGCCGCCTACCCACGTTTGGAGCTTTGTTAGGTTTTGCAAAACGGGCAATGGCGCGGCTACGGATAATTCATCTAGCAATTCCTGCGGCGGCGGCGTTTGAAAGCTGGCAAAAAACTTTTGCAATAGATCTAGGCTAAAGCGGCTTAGCTTGCCTTGCAAGGCGGTTTTTGCGCTATCTTGCGCTTCGGATTTTAAAAAGCTTATCTCATCGCTTTGCTTTTGCGATTTTCCTACGCTAATGAATGGGTTTGAAGGGTCTTGGCGCGCCCACTGCGGCAAATCAAACAAAAGCCCACTTTCTTTTGAATATGGAAGCTCGTCTTGCTTTGACGAACAGGCAAAAAGCAAAAACGCAAGAGCAAAATAGGCAAGGCGCTTCAAAACATATAACCTAAACCTACGATAAATCTTATGTCTTTGGTGATTTCTTGCGTGTCCGTTGAATACTGGCTCTGCCTTACGAGCTTGGATTTTGAGACCCTAAGCCCGGCGTTTAGGAAAAAATCATCAAGTTTATAAAAAACGCCCGCGCCCGCAAAATACGTAAGGCTGCTAAGTTTAAAGCTAGGCAAGCTTCCAAAATTTGGAAAGTTCAGGCTCGCGCCAAGCTCGGCGTATGGGTTAAAGTCAAAAATTTCAAAGTCTGGTGCAAACTTTAGCCCCGGGCGCAAATCGACTTCTACATCGTCGCTATAAAACCCAGCGCCTAGCTGGAAGTTCTTGATGAACTCGTAATAAACGTTTAAAGAAACGCCGGCTGATTTTTCATCTTTTGAGAAAACGTGCGTTTTGCCATCGGCGGAGAATTTAAATTTATGCGCTTCATTGGTTAGCACACAAAAGCCGTCTTTATCTTTTTCTGCATCGCAAACCGTAAGCCTTTGTGTAGCAAAAGAGTAGCGGCTCGTGTAGCTCCTTAGCTCGCCTTCTAGGCTGATGTAGAATTTTTTCCTAAGATCTTGCTGCGGCTCTTGGCTATCAGGCGTTTGCTTTTTAACTGGGTTTAAGCGCACGCGGTATTTTTTGCCGTTGCGAATGATGTATTTATACTTTGGCTTTTGCGCGGGATCTGCGCTTAGATCTTGCCCAGCTGCCGGCGGTTTTTTTAGCCTAATTCTGTATTTTTTGCCATCTCTTATGACGTATCTATACTCCGCGCCCTGCCCGGCGGTGCTAGGATCTACAGCATTTGCGGGCGCACCCGCTGGCGTGAGAGTGGCTGCTTGCTGGGCGGTTTGCCCGGCGGCTGGCGCTAGATCTTGAGCGCTTTGCATAACTCTCACGCGGTATTTTTTGCCGTCTTTTATGAAGTAGCGGTAAGTATCAGCGGCAAGAAACGCTGGCAATAAAAGCAAAAGGGCAAAGATCCTAGCGGTGGTTTTCAATTCTTGTCTTTCTTTCTAAGCGGGAACGCAAGCACGTAAAAAAACGGCGTGTCTAAAAGCGAGAGAATGATTTTTATGGAATAGTCGCCAATAATCATCTTGGCAAGATCTTCAAAAGGAATGATAAAAGCAAAGGCGATTAAAAAGAATATCACCGTATCCAAAAATTGCGACGTAAGCGTGCTGACGTTATTGCGTAGCCACCAAAGCTTGTAAAAGCGCTCCTTTAGGTAGTGGAAAATGAAAATATCGAGCTGCTGCACGAAGAAAAACGCAAAAATCGACGCAAAAGCAATGCGAAAATCAGAAATCAGCAAGGTTGGAATGACGGCAAAAACAATCCCATAGCGCACAACTTTTAGCGCAACTTCTTTTGAATAGCGCTCGCTAAGAACGTCCGTAAATAAAAACGTGAAAGGATAGGTAATTGCGCCGTAAGTAATCCACTCGTTGATTGGAATTGTTACCAAATAATTAGACGCTACGATGATTGCCGCGAAAAACAGCCCGAAAATTACGATGTGCTTGTTACTCAAATTTTGCCTTCTAGTTTTAATCTTTGAAAATGCGTTATTGAAACCGCGATGGCGTCGGTTACGTCAAGCGGCTTTATATCTTTTTTGATCTTAAGCAAGATCCTTACCATATAAGCCACCTGCTCCTTTGCCGCCTTTGCCTTGCCCGTGAGCGATTTTTTAACCTGAAGCGGCGTGTATTCACTAAAATGCCCGATTTCTTGCAAGATCTTAAGGCTAAGCGCGCCGCGAAATTGCGCTAGTTTTATTACCGTTTTTGGATTGTAGGCAAAGAAAATATCTTCAATCGCCACCTCATCTATTTTGTGATTTTTGAGTATTAGATCTAGCCCTTCAACAAGCTGAATGATTTGATCTTGCAAGGGGGCTTGAGAGATCTTAATTAGCCCCGCTTCTGAGAGTGAAAAAGCGTTTTTATTCACATCTAAAATGGAATATCCACAGTTTTTAGAGCCTGGATCTATGCCTAGTATTTTCATAACAAATCGCCTTTTTGCACGCTTTTCACGTGTTTTCACACTGGGTTATTCACATAAAAATTTTTGCAAGTTTAGTAAAATTTCACAAAGGATTTTAAATGATCTTTGACAACGTCAAAAAAGAGCTACTGCAAAAAATCGGCGAGAGCGAATATAATAAATTCATCGCGGATCTTACATACAACGAAAAAAAGTCAAAGTCCAACCTTTGCATTATAGAAACGAGCAACCCGCTCATTGCGAATTGGATCAAAACAAAATACAGCGACAAAATCGCCGATGTTTTTGAGAGCCTAACCAAGATTAAGCCAAGCGTTGAGATCTTAGTCATCAACAAAAAGCAATCGCAAAAGACGCTAAAAGAAAAGCTCACTCTTGAGAACAAAATGGCAAAAAACACCAAGCTAAACCCGTCTTATAAGTTTGAAAATTTCGTTGTTGGGCCGTCAAATGAGTTTGCCTATTCCATAGCACAAAACGTGATAAAAAATCCGGTGGCTTATAACCCGGTGTTTATTTACGGCGGCGTTGGGCTTGGCAAAACGCACCTTTTGCACGCGATAGGAAATTGCTTTGATCCTAAGGAAAAGGTAATTATTTACATCACAGCCGAGCAGTTTATGAACGATTTTATACATCATCTAACCAACAAAACGATGGATAGTTTCCGTGAGAAATACCGCACTTGCGATTTGTTTTTGATTGACGACGTGCAGTTTTTGTCAAACAAAGAAGGCACGCAAGAAGAGTTTTTTCACACCTTTGAAGAGCTTTACAAAAATAACAAGCAAATCGTCCTAACCGCGGATAAATTCCCAAAGCAAATCGCGGGGCTTGAAGACAGGCTAAGCAGCCGGTTTTCTTGGGGGCAAACGGCAAATATCCAAGCGCCAGAACTGGAAACAAAGATAGCCATCATAAAGAAAAAATGCGAGATAGATCAGATAAACTTGGATAATGAAATAATAAATTACATAGCCACAAATATTCACGATAGCATACGAGAAATTGAAGGAATAATCATAAAACTAAACGCCTATTCCAAGATGATAGGCAAGCCAATTAGCCTTGAAATTTCAAAAGAGATCTTAAAAGATCACATAAAAGAGAAAAAAGAAAGCATAAGCATTGATGAAATAATCAAAACAGTAAGCAATGAATTCAACATAAAACCGTCTGAAATCAAGTCAAAATCACGGGTGAATTCCATAGTCATAGCAAGGCGAATGGTGTTTTACCTAACGCGCAAACTCACGCAAAACTCTATGCCAACCATCGCAAAATACTTCAGTATGAAAGATCACTCAGCCGTAAGCAAGGCGCTTAAAAAAATAGACGAAATGATAGTAACCGACGCCGACTTCAAAAACAAGCTAGATCTAATCTCTAACAAGATCTCGTCAAAAGAATAATGGAAAAGATGTGAATAAAATAAAATATTTGGCAACAAAAAAATGCGTAAAACAAAAGAAGTAAAAAGGTTTTTCACATAAACACTTTTGTATAATACTAATACCTTTAATTTTATTTATATAAGGAAAACGATGAATTTTTCAGTAGAAAAAAGCGTAATAGAAGAAATGCTAGCCAGTCTCCAAGCGTTTTTGGAAAAAAAAGACAATTCAGAAATCACTTCGCACATAATATTAAAGGTAAAAGACAACAGTCTTTTTCTAAAAGCAACGGATAAAGAAATCGGGCTAGAAGCAAAAACGGATGAAATAATCGTAAAAGAAGAAGGCATTGCAACCTGCAACGGCAAAAAGATCTTAGACATCATACGGATACTAAAAGAAGAAGAAATAAATATTTCCAGAACTTCGTCAGATCTTCACATTAAACAAAACAAAACAAAATACAAGCTTTCATCTTATAATGCAGACGAATTCCCAAGCTTTCCGCAAGAAGCGGACTTACCAAAGATTGACATAAACAGCGCAAAACTAATCAGCGCCTTTAAAAAAATAAACCCAGGCATTGCCACGAATAACCCAAAAATCGAGCTAAACGGCGCGCTTATTGACATTAAAAATTCTGTTATAAACGTTGTTGCAACGGATACAAAACGCCTAGCCGTTCAAAAAATAGACAACGTTTCTGACAAAATATTTTCCATCATCATTCCAAAGCGGGCAATCTCTGAGATACAAAAGATCTTTGACAGTAACATAGAAATTTACTATGATAAGGTCAATTTCATCATAAAAAATGAAAAGTATTTTTTCTTTTCCCGCGTTATTAACGGCAAATTTCCGCCGTATGAGTCGATAATTCCGCGCGAATTCAAGCACTCCTTTACCCTGCCAAAGATCCCAGTAATTGAAGCCATACGTCAGGTAAATATTTTATTCCCGGACATAAAAATAACCTTTAGCAGCAGCGGGCTTGTGTTTGAAAGCCTTAGCAAGGATAACTCAGAAGCCGCAACGAACATAGATATGAGCCTAAACCTTGAAGCGCCGTTTAGTATGGCGATTAACTCAAGATTTTTGATAGATTTTCTCTCAAACGTAGATACGGACACATTCACAATCAACATCAACGAACCAAACACGGCATTTAAAGTAGATAGCGACAATTTCTTTACGATTATAATGCCGATAAACCTTTAAGGACACATAGTGGAACAAAAAAATTACGACGCTGGAAATATAAAAGTTTTAAAAGGGCTTGAAGCCGTTAGAAAAAGACCAGGAATGTATATCGGCGATACCTCCGTTGCGGGATTGCACCATTTGATTTACGAAGTTGTAGATAACTCCATAGATGAAGCGATGGCAGGCTTTGGCAGCACCATAGAAGTAACGCTCACAAAAGACGGCAGCGCTATTGTTAAAGACAACGCGCGCGGTATTCCAACAGACATTCACCCCACAGAAGGGATCTCAGCCGCGACGGTTGCGCTAACGGTTTTGCACGCGGGCGGAAAGTTTGACAAAGATACTTACAAAGTATCAGGCGGCTTGCACGGCGTTGGTGTGAGTGTTGTTAATGCGCTATCTAAAAGGCTGAAACTAACGGTTTATAGAAACGGCAAGATCCACGAGCAATCTTTTGAAAAGGGTATCCCGCTTGAAGATCTAAAGGTCATTGGCAATACGAATAAAACGGGCACGACGGTTGAGTTTTTTCCCGATGATGAGATCTTTGAAACAGTGGAATTTCAAAAGGAGATCTTAAGCAAAAGGTTTAAAGAAATAGCCTACCTAAACCCAAAGATCACGATAATTTTAAATGACGAGCGCAACAATTCAAAAGAAAAATACAATTTTGAAGGCGGAATAGGGCAGTTTGTTAGAGATCTTAACGACAAAGAAGCCCTAAGCGGCGTTATTTTTTTTAGCGACAAAATCGACGACATCGAAGCAGACATTGCGCTTATGTATAACACGTCCTACGTGGAAAAGGTTTTTTCGTTTGTCAATAACATCAAAACGCCCGACGGTGGCACGCACGAAGTCGGCTTTAGAATGGGGCTTACAAGATCCATCACAAAATACATCGACGATAACGCAAACGTTAAAGAAAAGGGCGTAAAAGTCATTGGCGATGACACAAAAGAAGGCTTGATTGCGATTGTTAGCGTGCGCGTGCCAGAGCCGCAATTTGAAGGGCAAACAAAGGGCAAGCTAGGATCTTCTTACGTTAGGCCGCTCGTGCAAAAGTTTGTAAGTAGCGCGCTTGATAAATACTTTGAAGAAAATCCAAACGACGCAAAAGCCATTATGCAAAAGGTCATTTTGTCCGCTCGTGGTAGGGACGCCGCCAAAAAAGCGCGCGAACTAACGCGAAATAAGGAAAAGATCTCCGTCGGGACTTTGCCCGGTAAATTAGCCGATTGCTCTAGCAAAGATCCTGATATTTGCGAGCTTTATTTGGTGGAAGGCGATTCTGCGGGCGGATCGGCAAAGCAAGGTAGAGATAGAAACTTCCAAGCCATTTTGCCGCTAAAGGGTAAGATCTTAAACGTTGAAAAGGCGCAACTAGAAAAGATCTTGACGTCTGAAGAGATCAAAAATATGATTACGGCTCTTGGCTGCGGCATCGGGCAGGATTTTAACATCGAAAAACTGCGCTACCGCAAAATCATCATAATGACGGACGCCGACGTCGATGGTAGCCACATACAAACGCTATTACTAACGTTTTTCTACCGCCATTTTAAGGAATTGATTGACGAGGGTTGCCTATACATCGCGCAGCCGCCGCTATACCGCTTCAAAAAGGGCAAAAACGAGATTTATTTAAAAGATAATCACGCCCTTGATGAGTTTTTGATAGAAAACGGCGTTTCATCTTATGAATTTGAAGGCTTGGGCGAGCGGGATCTAAAAGAAATTTTAAAAATTGCCGCTAGGTATAAGCAGCTTTTGGACGACTTGCAAACACGCTTTTCTTTGATTGAGATTGTCAGGCTTTTGGTTGAAAACGACGATTTGCTCTCGCTAAAAAACGCTGAGCTATTCAAAGAGCTTGAAAAATACATCAAATCTATCAATTACAATATTTTGAGTAAAACGATAAACGACGATGAATTAACGATTTTTGTGCAGACGAACAAGGGCTTGGAAGAGATTGTTATTAATGATGATATGTTTAGCAATCCGCTTTTCGTGGAAGCGAAGTATATTTATGAAAAGCTAAATCAAAGATCTTACAAGGAACTTTTTGATAAAGACGTGCTGGACGTGCTAAAAGACGTTGAAGAAAGGGCCAAAAAGGGCGCGTATATTCAGCGCTACAAGGGGCTTGGCGAAATGAATGCCGACCAGCTTTGGGAGACGACGATGGATCCTAAGGAAAGAACCTTGATTAAGGTTGTTGTGGATAACAATACGCTAGCCGATGAGAATTTTAAACTTTTTATGGGCGATGAGGTTGAGCCACGCCGAAAGTATATAGAAGAAAACGCCAAAGAAGTTAAGCATTTGGATATATGAGCCAGTAGATATATGACCGGATCTAAACCTTTTGAACTGGCGCTCAAGCTAGAAAGCCACGGGCTTTTTAAAACAAACGGTGTGAATAGGCAAAGAATTTTATAAAAATAGCTTGGCAGATCTTAAGCTTTTTGAAGCTTTATAGATGGCTTGGATTTAAAATTTACGCTGATTTGCAAGGCTTGGCGCCCGGCTTTATTTGAATACGCCCGTTTGTGGTACATTGTTTTTAGTATTTGTTGTTTTTACTTGCAAACTAAGTTTGGTTAAAAACATTAAAATATTCGTTAGTCTCATGGCTTATTACACGTCGTTTAGGTTTCGAAATGTCAATGCTATAGTGCATTGATAGATCTTTTTTGTGTA
>CAUTXO010000026.1:0-20596 GCA_963542625.1 uncultured Helicobacteraceae bacterium
TTTTGTGGCTTGGGTTTTCACGCGAGAAAATGGACGCGTTTATTAAGGATCTTGCAAGCGCGGATCTTAGCGGGGGCAAAGATCTTAGCGCTGGCAGTGGCAAGCAGGGTGCGAAGATCTTAGCAGACGCGGCAGGCGTGGCGGGCACAGTAGCAGCTCAAGATCTAACGCAAGATCCAAAGCAGGGCGCGTTGGATCTAACGCAATGCGCAAAGATCCAAGCACAAACGGCGACTCAAGATCTAGTGCAAGATCCATCGCAAAGCCCGCAAGGCGCAGTGCAAAAAGACGTGGCGCATTTTGCCGTGCTCTTTGGCTTACTTGATGAATACTTTGACGGCAAAAATCCTAACTTTCTAGCAAGACTAGATCTTACCCCCAGAGCGCTTGGCAAAGCCTTTAGCCAAAGCGTCTGGGCGCAAATTGCAAAGATCCCTTACGGCAAAAAGCTTTCTTACGCAGATCTTGCGCGGCGGCTTGGCTCAAAAGCGCATAGGGCAGTCGGCACGGCTTGCGGCAAAAACCCGCTTGCCATCATAATCCCTTGCCACCGCGTCATCAGATCAAGCGGCTTGTGCGGCGCATACGCTGGCGGCGCGCCCTTAAAAAAACGACTTTTAGAGCTTGAGCGTGATTAACAAAGCGTCCATAGACAACCTGCTAGCAATGGTGGATATTGTAGATCTAGTGGGTAGCTTTGTGGATCTCAAAAAAGCGGGCGCGAATTATCAGGCGTGCTGCCCTTTTCACAACGAAAAAACCGCGAGCTTTGTTGTGAGCCCGGCTAAGCAGATCTTCCATTGCTTTGGCTGCGGGGCTAGTGGCAATGCGGTTAGCTTTGTTATGCAGCACCAAAAGCTAAACTTCCCCGAAGCCATTGAAAAAATCGCGCAGCATTATAACTTCACGCTTGAATACGACGAAGCGCACGCGCAAAAGCAAAACCGCTCCCTAGAGCTTTTTAACGAGTTTTTTTTGTCCTGCCTTGCGCGCAATAAAACCGCCGCGGACTACCTAGCGCAAAGGGGCATCGCAAGATCTAGCATAGAAAGCTTTGGCGTGGGCTATGCGCCATCATCAGCAGAGCAGCTAGCCTTTGCAAGATCCAAGCATTGCCTGCAAGACGCCATAGAAGCGGGCATACTCTCCGTGGATAACAGGGGTAACTATTTTTCGCGTTTTATTGAGCGCGTTACTTTCCCGATCTACTCACAAAGTGCAAGGCTCGTGGGCTTTGGCGCGCGCACGCTCTCAAACCACCCCGCAAAATACGTCAATTCCCCGCAAACGGCGTTTTTTAATAAATCGCGCCTGCTTTATGGCTACCACAAGGCAAAAGAAGCCGCACTAGGGCTTGGTGCGCTCATTATTGTTGAGGGGTATTTAGATGTCATCAGTTTGCACCAAGCGGGCTTTAAAAATAGCGTCGCGACGCTTGGCACGGCGCTAACGCACGAGCACATTCCAAGCCTGCGCAAGCTAAACGCGAAAATTATCCTTTCTTTTGACGGCGATGCAGCGGGGTTAGCCGCAGCGCAAAAGGCGGCTATGCTTCTTTATAAGAGCGAGTTTGAAGGCGGCGTGGTGATTTTTGGCGGGGGCGCAGATCCTGCGGATATGGTGCGCGCTGGGGATCTTAGCGCGCTTAGAGATCTCTTTGCGCGCCCGGTGGATTTTGCTGCATTTATTAGCGAGCGTCTTAGCCGCCGCGCGGATCTATCTAGCCCTAAGCAAAAGCAAGAGGCGCTAAAAGAAGCGCGCGCTTATCTAAAAGATCTAAGCGTTGTTTTTGCGGAGAATTTGGCGCGGTTTTTGGCTAGGGATCTAGGGCTGCACGAGAGAGTGCTGCTAGAGCGCCGCGCGCAAACGGCAGGGCAAACAGCGGGGCAAGACGAGCAAAAAACGCTTGATATTTTAGAGCTCCAGCTCATTAAAACGGCGCTAATTAATAAGGATCTAGCCGCAGATCTAGGCGCTGTTAGCCAGTGTTTTTTAAGGCACGGCAGCTTGCTTGCGGATCTGCTAGAGGGCAAGAGCTCAAACGCCTTGCGCCGGCTTGAATTTAGCCAAAAAATAGAAGCCTTTAGCGGCGATGAATTTAGAAAATCCATCGTAAATATACGCATTAGGCACCTGCAGCAAGAGATTAAAAACGCCGGTAGGGAAGCGGGGCTGAGCTTTACGGAAAAATCAAAAAAGCTAAAAAAGTTACAATTAGAACTTCAAGATCTTAAACTTTCTAAAGGCATAAAATGCTAGCAAAACTTTTGCAAAATGCGGATTTTAGCAAGATCTACGCGGACAAAGCGCACGATGTAATTAACTTTTTGATAAGCCAAAAGTCGGACTTTGGGATCTTGTGCAATATTGAAACAATCAGCTTTGATCCGCCCTTGCCGCCGGATATTAAGGCGTCTTTGAAGCCGCTAACGCTATTCATATTATCAAATTACACATTAGAAAGCGCGTATATTTCAAATGGCACGCTTTACTTTGAAGCGGGCTTTGGCAGCGGGGATTTTGGCAGTCTTGTTGGCGTTTCTTTGGGCGGGATAATCCAGATTGCCATTGACGATACCGTGATTTTTATTAACCTAAGCGCCTCACTTCAGGCAAAAACCAAAAATTCCAAGCAAGGCAGCATTGAACTTTCAAAAAACGCCTTTAGCGCGAATGTAAAAAACTAGCCGGGTGCGCGGCAAGCTAGCGAGCCTATCAAGCTTAATTTTTAGCTCTTTTATATTCATAGTGATATTGTGCTGTGAATTTGTCCTGCGTTAAAGCTAAATACGCGATATATAGAGCTTAGGGCTTTTTCTTTTAACTTTATGGTGCGTTAAACTTACACTTTTTTGGTGCGCCTTTGGCGCTTTTATTTTTTCAATTAGGGGGAAATGGGGGGTGCTAGATCTTGACTAGGATCTGTGGTGGATTTGTGCCAGATCCTTACGCTTTGTTTTGGGGGCGGATCTTTAGCTAAGATCTTTACTAAGATCTGTTAGCTGGATCTAGGGTGTCTATTAGATCTTGCGTTTTTTCTTTTTGGGAAAAAAAGGGGGGGAAGCTTGCGAGCCACCACGCCTTTTGCCCATAAACCCCAGCACGCTTTCAGGGCATAGCTTGAAAGTTATGCGGGTTTATTTTTTGATTTTATTTTTTGCCTTTCTAGCGCGCGCAGGTCTTGCGCTCGATCACGTATTATTTATGCACTCCTTGCACTTATCTTTGTAGGCGCACTCTAAAATCAAAAATCTTAAAGCCTTTGCTGTTTTCTTTTTGCATTACCATAGGTTGTCGATCCAAGGGGAATTGGAGCCGTGAAGTATAATTAAAACCTCTTTCTCTCTAAAAAAATCAAAAAACAATAAGGGCGTGGTGGCTTCGCAAGTTTTGCTATAAAAAAGAAAAAATACAAACACAAGCTGCGTGTTAGAAGGCAAAAAAATAAAAAAACGTGGTGCATTTGTCCGGGCTCGGCTTAGATCTCACTAGTTAATATTTTTATTTTTCCGTCATTTACCACCTGAGCCACTTGTAAAAAAGCATATCAATTTGCTAGCAAATTAGCTTAGCAGATTTGATGGATTGATACCATAACCGTTTTTTCACAGGATCTTCGCCACGCATCACAAGCTTTAAGCTACCAAAACTACTCCACCGTGACGCTTTTGGCAAGGTTGCGTGGCATATCCACATCATTGCCAAGCCGCACGGAGATCTCCATCGCAAGAAGTTGTAGCGCGACAAGCATTGCGTAAAACTCACTCATCGGGTGCTTGTAGGATTTGATTTTTATCGTGTCGTCGGCTAGGAAAAAGTCCTTTGGCGTGACGGCGCAAATGACGGAGTCGCGCGCGCTGAGCTCTTCTACGTTGCTTTTGATTTTGTCATATAAAAGGTTTTGTGGCATAAGCGCGATGGTGTAAAGGTTTGTGTCGGCTAGGGCGATTGGGCCGTGCTTCATCTCGCCGCTTGGGTAGCCCTCGGCGTGAAGGTAGCTGATTTCTTTTAGTTTGAGCGCGCCCTCTAGCGCCAGCGGGTAGAAAATATCCCGCCCGATGAAGAAAAACCCGTGCCCGTATAGGTAGCGCTTGCTAAGGCGGGCAATTTTGGCTCTTAGCTCGGGCGTTATTTCCACAGCTTCTAGGATCTCTTTTAGGGCTTCAAGCTCGCGGGGCAAATCTAGCGCCTTGTTTGTTTCTTGCCCTATTTGCAAGGCCAGTAGCCACAGCACGGCAACTTGCGCGCTGAAAGCTTTGGTAGAAGCCACGCCCTTTTCAATGCCCGCGCGCGTTAGGATTGTGCGGTCTGCAAGGCGCACTATTGAAGTGTTATCTACGTTGCAAATCGCCAGCGTTTTGAGCCCGGCGTTTTTTGCCATTTTGAGCGCTTCTAGGGTGTCGGCGGTCTCGCCGCTTTGGCTGATGACGATGAATAAATCGCCATCGTTCATCACGGGGTCTTTGTAGCGAAACTCGCTGGCGATTTCAACGCTCACCCTTTGCCTAGCAAGCCTTGTGAATAGGTAAGATCCAACAAGCCCGGCGTGGTAGCTCGTGCCGCAAGCGCAAATGCTAATCGCGCGCACGCCGTCTAAAAAGCCGCCGTCAAGCTCTTCAAAATTCACGCGCTCATCGACCCGCGCCGTCATTACGTCGATTAACACCTTTTTTTGCTCGTAAATTTCTTTCTCCATAAAAAACGTAAAACCTTCTTTTTGCGCGGCTTCGTAATCTGCTGAGATCTGCTTGGCTTTTAGCTCGAGCGGCTTTTTGTCTTTAAAAAACTTAAGATCTGTGGGCGTAGCATAGCCATAAACGCCATCTTCTAGGTAGATTGCTTCTGTTACGTGCCCTACAAGCGGGGCGTCGCTTGAGGCAAAATACACTTCATCGCCTGCGCGCGCGGCTTCAAGCGGGCTGCCTTGTTTGGCAAAAAAAATCGTTTGCTCGTCGGTTGCCGATACCATCAAAATGGCAAAGGATCCCCTAAGATCTAAGATGGTTTTTTCAAACGCCGCAAAGCCGTTGCCAAGCTCTTTGTAATACTTTTCAAACAAATGGACGATGACTTCCGTATCCGTTTGCGAAACAAAAGGCTCTGTGATTAATTGTTTTAGATCTTGATAGTTTTCAATAATGCCATTATGCACCACGTGCGCGTTTGTGCTGCTGTGCGGGTGCGCGTTCAAGGTCGTTGGTTTGCCGTGCGTCGCCCAGCGCGTGTGCCCTATGCCCATATTGCAAGTCGCGTCGTCAAAATCTTTGGTTTTTTCTATGAGATTTTTTAGCTTGCCAACGGATCTAAAGCTGTGGATCCCGGCTTTGTTTGCAATGGCAATGCCGGTTGAGTCATAGCCCCTGTATTCAAGCTCGGCTAAGCCGTTTAGCAAGAATTGTTTTACGTTTTTTTGTCCTATTAATCCTACTATTCCGCACATTTGCTTTCCTTAAATTGTCGCGCGCGCCTACTTTACGCACACGACGCCAAGCCGCCGCAGCTTGAAATCTATGTAAGATCTCCCGCTTGCGTAGTCAAAGCTCATCGCCCTTTCTAGATCCACGTCGTCCCTAGTCCAGTAGGTTTTTTTGCCAAACACGCTCGCAACGCCCTTTTTTTGGTATTTGTATGAAAGTTCTATCTTATCCAATGACGGTAGGCGACTTTCTTTTGCTAGGCAAAATCTCACGGCGCTATCCCAGTCCATTTTTTGCCTTGCGGCAAAGCTGTGGAAGTCCTCTTTTGCCGTCGCAAGACTAATAAACACCGCCAGCAAAACAAGGCGCATTATTTGAGTTTCTTCTTTTTGGCAATTAGCACCAGCGCTCTAGCCGGGCCAAACAGGGCAAAAATGCTAAAGATCCCGCAAATTAAATACACGGGGTAAATGTAAATAAGCCCTAGCACGAAGATCACTAAAACGGTTATTTTGATGAAGCTTTTGTTTTCAAATTCGAGCTTTTTAAAGCTTGGGTATCTGATGTTGCTTACCATCAAAACCGCTAGGCAAAAGGTTATGACGGATATGAGCGGGTTTGTAATGGCGCCTAGATCTAGCTTTGTGTGCGCAAGAAGCACCCAGCCAACTATTGCCAAAGCAGCCGCGGGGATAGGTAGCCCGATGAAAATATTTGGCTCGACTTCTTTTTTTGTGATGTTAAAGCGCGCAAGTCTCACAGCGCCTAGTATCACAAACATCGCGGCGATGAAAACGCCGATTTTGCCGTAACTTTGCCCGGTGTAGAAAAAGTAAAGCATAGCCGGCGCAAAACCAAAAGAAACGACGTCCGCAAGGGAATCAAACTCAACGCCAAACTCGCTTGTAGTGTTCGTCATTCTAGCCACTCTGCCGTCTAGGGCGTCGAAAATACTTGCTAAAACTATGAGCCAAGCCGCTTCACTAAAGCGTCCGCCGTGCGCGTAAATCACGCTTATAACCGCGATGAAAATGCTACTTGCGGTGAAGAGATTTGGCAAAATATATTTAATTTGAGGTTTGTTGCCCATTTTTTATAAATCCTATCAAGCTCTTTCCAGCTTGCAATTTATCGCCCACGCAAACTTTTAGATCCGTGTTTGACGGGCAGGAAAAAACGGCTTTTCCGCCGGAGAAAAAGCCAACTCTTTTAGCGGTTTTAATAGGCGCAGACGCTTCTAAGAATAAGCTGTTTTTGATTTTTAGCCCGCCATTTGTAAGCGCTAGAAAAAATGCCGCACCATCTTTCCTGAACTCTAAGAGCATATTTGTGTTTAGATCTTGCGCGCCGGCGTGAGATCTTGGCAGGTTTAGCCCGTTTATTATCTTTTGATCTTGCAAGATCCCGCCAAAGGGCGCGCGTATTAAATGCGCGTTGCTCCACGAATTTTGTATCGTTATATCCACCTTGTCTTTTGTGGGCGTGATGGAAATAATCTTGCCGTCGATTGGCGCTATAAGGCTAAATTCGTCGTCTTCTTCGGGCTCTCTTTCTGGGTTTAGGTAAAAAATGGCAAAAAACGCTGCGAACAAAAACGCAACAAAGCTCAAAAAAGAAAAGCCAAAATAATACAAAAGGCAAAAGATAACAAGGCTTGTAAAAAGCGGTTTGTAGCCCTGCCTTAAAAAAACGCTAGGCATTTGCGCCCCCGTTTTCCGCGCCATTTGGCTCTTGCGGCTTTTGCGCGGCGGCTTCTTTGCTTTGCTCAATTGTTTTATTTTTTTGCTCGTTTTTTTCTTTTATTTCTTCATACCAGCTGCTTTCTATGCCGTTTGCCTTTTCAAAATCAAGCAAGATCTTGCTAACGGTCTCGCCCGTAATTACTTCCACTTCTTGCAATTTTTTCACGATGTCAAGAATGGCGTCCTTGTATTTTTGCAAGTCGTTTTTAACTCTTGTGTAGCGCTCGTTTAGGAACTTAATCACAAACTCATCAAGATCTTGCGCTAGCTTCTCGCTGTAATCCTTGCTTTGCGAAAACCCGCCGCCTAAGAATTTGTTTGTTTGCTTTTCCATCACCATAAGCCCCGCAACATCGCTCATACCGTAGATCGTAACCATCGACTTTATGATGTCCGTCGCGCGCTCAAGGTCGTTTGACGCGCCCGTTGAGATCTCGCCCAAAAACACGTCTTCTGCCGCGCGCCCAGCAAGGAGCACATCAACTTCGGCAATGAGCTCGTGGCGCTGCATTAAATAGCGGTTTTCTTCGGGCGTGTTTAGCGTGTAGCCAAGCGCCGCAAGCCCGCGCGGGATAATAGAAACCTTATTAACCTTATGCGCGCCCTTGGTGATCTGCGCGATGACGGCGTGCCCGCTTTCGTGGTATGCGACGATTTTTTTCTCTTTATCAGAGATCCGCCTGCTTTTCTTTTCAAGCCCCGCAATGGAGCGTTCGACGGCTTCTTTTAGATCCGCTTGCTCCACACTTTCTTTGTTTTTTCTACCAGCTAAGAGCGTTGCTTCGTTTATAATGTTTGCAAGATCCGCACCCGCTAGCCCAGCGGTAATCGTCGCGATTTCTTCTAGGTTTATGTCGCTTGCAACCTTAACTTCTTTAATATGCACCTTTAAAATATCCATACGCCCTTTGAAATCGGGCTTATCCACAAGCACTTGGCGGTCAAATCTGCCCGGCCTAAGTAGTGCTGGATCTAAAACCTCTGGCCTATTCGTAGCGGCTAGGATAATCACGGGCTCGGTTGAGCCAAAGCCGTCCATTTCCGCAAGGAGCTGGTTTAGCGTTTGCTCGCGCTCGTCATTGCCGCCAAAGCCACTCGCCGCGCGGTTTTTTCCCAAAGCGTCTAGCTCGTCAATAAAAATAATCGACGGCGCTTCTTTTTTTGCCTGCTCGAAAAGATCCCGCACTCTTGCCGCACCCACGCCCACAAACATTTCAATAAAGCTAGAAGCAGAAACGGAGAAAAACGGCACATCAGCTTCGCCTGCTACAGCTTTTGAGAGCAAGGTTTTTCCAGTCCCTGGAGGGCCCACAAGCAAGATCCCCTTAGGGATCTTAGCGCCCAGCCGCACGTATCTATCGGGGTGGCGCAAAAAGTCTATTATCTCTTTTACTTCTTCTTTTGCTTCTTCGTTGCCCGCCATATCGTCGAATTTTGTCTTTGGCTTTTCTGAATTGACGAGCTTTTTACTGCTTCCTATGCCTAAGATCCCGCTACCCATATTCTTTTGCACGCGCGAAGTTAGAAGCATCCAAAGCCCAAAGAATATAAACACGGGCAGCACCCAGCCGAACAAAATGTCGCTTAAAATGTTTTCTTCTGAAAACCCCGCGTATTCAACCTTTTTTTCTTCTAAAAGCGGCAAAAGATCCTTATCTGGCGAAACTCTTTTAACGATGTATTCGTATCGCCCGTCCGCGCTTAGGGCTTTGATTGTCCCAGCGCTAATCCTTGCCTTGGATATCATATCCGTCTTTACGAGCTCTTTGAATTCGTAGTAGCTGACTTGTTTGGCTTGCAATCTTTGCGCGGAGCTTTCAAAATTGCCGCCGTCTCCTGAAAAATACTTGAAAATAACGATGGCGATGATCGCAAACACCGCAAACACCAAAAGCGGGTTTTGGTTGAAAAAGTTGTTGTTGATATTTTCGTTTTTATTCATTCGTCTTCTTTCTTTAATAATAGCGTTACCCAGTCGTGCTCGGTTATTTTTTGCATAAGCGCAAAGCCGCTAAATGCCGCAAGGGTTTTGTCCGCATATGGCTCTAAGATCCCGGACAAAATCAGCAGCCCGCGCGCGTTTAGCTTGCTGGCAAAGTCTCTTTTAAAAGTTATAAGTATATCACTAACTAAATTGGCGGCGATTAGATCGTATTTGCCCTTTGCCGCGGGCAAAGATCCAAGCCAAGAGCGCTGGTGGCTTAAGCCGCTTGCCTTAAAGTGCTCCCTTGCAAGCCTTATGGCGTTTTCATCGGTGTCGCAAAAATCTGTTTGCGCGCCTTTAAGCGCTAGCGCCATAGCTAAGATCCCCGTGCCCGTGCCAAGATCTAAGCACCTAAGATCTTGCACGTTTAAGTCATCTATGACGCGTAGGCAAGAAGCCGTTGTGGCGTGGCTGCCTGTGCCAAATATCACTTCAGGATCTATGAGAATGTTTTTCTTGCCTTGCTTTGGTTTGTGCCAGCTTGTGTGAATGTAAAAATCCCCAACTTCAACTGGATCTATTGTTTTTTGATACTCTTGCACCCAGTTTGTGTCGTCTTGGTGGCTAATTTGGACGGAGTAGTCAAGATCTTCGCCAAGATCTCTTGCAAAAGCCTTTATTGTATTTTCAAGTAGCGGGATTTGATTTTCTTCTATATTTAGCCTTAGGTAATCGCCGTCTAAAACAACCGCGCAGGCGCAACAGTCTGCCAAAACGCCTTGCAAAAACTCGGCGTATTTAGCTATGTAAATGGTAATTTGTTTGTGAAAAACTTGTTTTATTACGCTGTTCCCAAAACGGCTTCTAGCTTTTCTTTTAGCACTTGCGGCGTAAAAGGCTTAACGATGTAATTATTCACGCCCGCTTTTAGCGCGGTGATAACTTCTGTTTTTCCGCCTTCAGTTGTTACCATAATAATAGGCATATCCTCGTATTTTTTATCGGCGCGCACTTTTTTCACAAGCTCTAAGCCGTTCATTTCCGGCATATTCCAGTCCGTAATTAAAACATTAATGCCTTCGTTTTGTTGCAAAACTTCCCAAGCTTGCACGCCGTGCTCGCCCTCAAAAAGTTCTGTATAACCCAAACGATTAAGTGTATTTTTTATGATCCGTCTCATTGTAGAGCTGTCATCGACTACTAGTATCTTCAAGAATACTCCTATCAAAAGGCTTTTTTAAACAGCCGCCATTTTACTTAAAAATCTTTAAAGCTTCTTTAAGATCTAGCGCCCCTTCGTAAAACGCCTTACCTATTATTGCGCCGTCAATCGTCCCAAGATCTTGGAGCTTTTCTAGATCTTGCATAGATCTTAAACCCCCGCTTGCAATCGTGAATAAACCGCACGCCTGCTTGATTTGCGCGGTAAATTCAGCGTTTATGCCCTCTAACGTGCCGTCTTTGGAAATGTCCGTGCAAATGACGGCTTGCACTTTGGAGTTTTGATACTCTCTTGCTAGATCCTGTGCCCTTATTGCCGTTTGGCTCGCCCAGCCGCCAACGCTAACAAAACCGTCCTTGGCGTCTATCCCCACGGCGATGTTATACCTTTGCGCTAGCTCCTTTACAAGGCGCGGATCCCTAGCCGCTAGCGAGCCCAAAATGCACCTCTGCACGCCAAGCCCAAAGTAAAATTCAAGCGTCTTTTCATCGCGAATGCCGCCGCCAACTTGGATCTCTAGCCCGGTATTTTTTGCAATATTTTCTATCGTTTTTGCGTTCATAGCCTTTGCGGCAAAGGCACCGTCAAGATCCACCACGTGCAAATGCCTAGCGCCCATATCTTCAAACGCCCTAGCTAGATCCGCCGGCGTGCTTGAGTAGATCTTGGCTGAGCTCATCAGCCCCTTTGTGAGCCTTACGGCCTTGCCGCCTTTTAGATCTATTGCCGGGTAGAGTGTCATTTTTGTCCTATTTGCAGAAGTTTTCTAGTATTTTTAAGCCGTTTTTGTGGCTTTTTTCCGGGTGCGGTTGGAGCCCAAAGATGTTGTCTTTTTGCAGCGCGGCGCTAAACTCTTTGCCGTAAAACGCCGTTGCTACCGTAAATTCCGTAACCGGGCAATAATAAGAATGCACAAAATAAAGATACGGCGGCGCGTCAAGTCCTTTAAAGATCCCAGTCGCCGCGCTCTTATAAGAGATCTTGTTCCAGCCCATATGCGGGATCTTAACGCCTGGCGCTTTGCTAAATTTTAAAACGTTTCCGTCAAAAAACCCAAAGCCGCTACAAGGCCCCGCGCATTCAGCGGAGCTTTTAAAGAGCAATTGCATTCCAAGGCATATGCCAAGAAGATCCTTGCCGGTTTTTACGTAATCTATCACGGCAGCTTTAAAGCCGCTTGTTTCTAGGCTTTTTGCCGCGTCCCCAAAGGCGCCAACGCCCGGCAAAATTAATTTATCGCAAGCTTTCACGTCGTGCGGATCCTTTAGTAACCGCGCTTTTTTGCCTATTTTTTCAAAAGAATTCACAAGGCTTGCTATGTTTCCCATACCATAATTTATAATGCCGATGTCCAAGCGTGTCCTTTAGCGCGGGAATTATAAATTAATGAGCTTTAAGCTTTGAAAAGTATAATTCGCGCTTACGAATTTTAAAGGCTTAGCGTGAAAAAAGACCTACATCCTCAACTTATGGAATGCAAAGTTACTTGTGTTTGCGGCAATTCTTTTACCGTTCAATCGACTGTGGAAAAAATGAATATAGATATTTGCGACAAATGCCACCCGTTCTACACCGGGCAAAACAAGATGGTAGATACAACCGGGCGTGTGGATAAATTCAAGAAAAAATACGGTATGGCTTAGTTGCTAACCTTTGTTCCTACACCGATAGGAAATTTAGAAGACATAACTTACAGATCCATTAGGAAAATCCAAGAAGCCGAGATCTTTATTTGCGAAGACACTCGGCTATCTAAAAAGCTTTTAAACCTTTTAAATACTCATTTTAACCTTGCCATAGACGCCGGATCTAAGACCTTTCTTACGCTCAATTCTCACACGCGTGGCGCTGAAATTGACGCAATGGCTAAGATCTTGCAAGAAAAATCCTGCGTTTTTTTAAGCGACGCGGGTATGCCTTGCATTAGCGACCCCGGTCAAAGCCTTGTTGCCTACTGCCAAGAAAAGGGCATAAAATATGAGTTTTTGCCCGGCGCTTCTGCTGCGGCGCTTGCCTATGCTATGAGCGGTTTTGAAGACAAGGAGTTTGTGTTTTTTGGCTTTTTACACAACACAAATCCAAAAAGGGGCGAAGATCTAAGCGCGGTTTTGAATATGCCCTACCCGGTTGTAATTTACGAAAGCCCTAAGCGGATCTTATCTCTTGCTACGGATCTTGCGGCAAAGGATCCCGCGCGGACGGTGTTTGCGGCAAAGGAGCTAACGAAAATGCACGAGTTTTTCATCAAAAAACCAGCCGGTGATTTGCCGCAGATCTTAGGCGGGGTGGATCTTAGGGGCGAATGGTGCTTGGTAATAAGCGGGCAAAAAAAGGGCTTGGATCTTGACCTATTAGAAGCCAAGATCTTAGGGCTAGATCTCCGTCCTAAAGAAAAGGCGCGCTTGCTAGCTCATCTTAGCTGCAAGCCCGCCGCTTATTGGTATGAGCGGATTGTTAGTCAAAGTTAAAATGATATAATCGCGCGATGATCGTTTATGGCAAGCAACCTTTTGTGTTTTTGTTGGAGCAAGCCCCGCAGAAAATAAAAAAAGTTTTTTTGGCAAAAGAGATTGACAAAAGGCTTTTTTCTAAGATTTCGCGGCTTGGTGTGGAGATAATCCGCCTAGATTTTAAAAAGGCGCAAAGTTTGGCAAAGGGTAAAAATCATCAAGGGTTTTTTGCGGAAATTGACGATATTTTGCCGCTAGAAGCGCGCGAGGCTAAGAGCTTTTCTTCTTTGGTCGTTTTGTGTGGCGTTAGCGACGCGGGCAACGTCGGTGCGATTGCAAGAAGCGCGTATGCAATGGGCGTTGAAGCGCTTGCGGTAACGGGGCAGGCGGCTTTTAATATGGAAAGCGCGATTAGAACAAGCAGCGCGGCGGCTATTAATTTGCCGATTATTTTTGAGAAAAATCCGCTTGAGCTTGTGAATATTCTTAAAACGCAGGGGTTTTTTCTAGCCGGTGCGGTTAAAAACGGGCAGGAAAATATTGCGCCAAATGGAAAAATCGCGCTGTTTTTGGGTAGCGAAGATCAGGGTTTAGGGGATAAAATATTGAAAAAAATGGACGGCTCGGTTGGCATTAGAATGAAAAATAACTTTGATTCACTCAACGTCTCCGCCGCAGCCGCCATTCTAATAGATAGGATTTTTAATGGATTGCTTAGATGAAATAAAAGAGATGAACCTTAGAGAGGTCTCGGAAAAAACGCACATTTCAATCACCGAGCTTGAAGCGCTGATTAAAAAGGATTTTTCAAAGTTTAATCACACAAAAGCGGTTGGTTTTACGAAAATTTTCAAGCGCGATTACGGCATAGATCTTACGCCTTGGCTAAAGGCTTACGAGCAAGAAGCAGACGTTGAAAAAGAAGAGATCTTCATCGTCCCCGAGACAAAAAAGCGCTTTTTTAACTTCAAATTTATCTACATTTTGTTTTTTATTTTGGTCGTGATCTTAGGCATTATTTTGTATTCCGCCATTCACACAGGATCTAGCGCAAAAACAGACAGGCCAGAAGCCACCGCGCAAGCAGCAAAGGTCATAGAAAACGCCGCAGAGCAAGCCACGCAAGATGAAGCGCAAGAAAACAGCCTTAGCGATATACTAGGCACAAGCACTAGCGCCGATGAAAATAGCAGCGCACCGGGCGCGGATGCGGGAGCAGATCTAAGCGCTGGCGCAGAAGAAAACCTAAGTGTCAGCAGCGCGCAAAGCACGCAAGAAGCAGCCAAAGATCCGCAAGGCGCATATAGCGAGCAGGGCTTGCAAAGCGCGCCTAGCGCACAAAACGCCAAAACCGCAGAAAGCGCGGAGAAAATGCCAGCAAACCCTTTGCCAACAAGTGTTTCTATTAGATCATATCAAGATCTGTGGATCGGCGTGAAAAACGAAACGACGGGCAAAAGTATGCAAACAACGATAAACGGCGAGTTTAAGCTTAACCCCGAGCACAACTACACCATTGTTTTTGGGCACGGGTTTTTTAACTTAATTGCAGATAAGGAAGTTATAAAATCCAAGCTAAGTGGCTTGCAGCAATACTCCTTTAGAAATGGCAAATTCACAAAAGAAGCGTATAGATCCAAAAAACCGGCGGAAGAAAATGACGCGCAATGAAACGGATCTTTTTAGCGCTTGCCCTTGTTTCGCTCCTTGGGGCTGACATACTTGACGAAAAAATAAAAACGCTCGTAGATAGCCGCACATACGTCAAGCACCAAAAGCTAATAGACGTTGTCTTTAGAAACCGCGCGGCGTTTTTCATAGGCGAGAACATCGATTACATAAAGGTCGTTGAAACCTTAAAAGACAACGGCTTGCTAGATATTTTCTACCAAAGCCCAGCAGATCTTACAATCACGTTCAACACATCTATTTACGCGGATCTGTTCGTAAAATGCATTACCGACATTTTGCGCGAAATGGGCTACAACTACTACTTGACGAAAGAATTTCAAAAAAACAAATACTATCTAAACTGGTCCATCGGCTACACGAGCGACCACGTCATCGACCCGGTTTTGTTTTCAAAAAAGCTCAAAAAATACAATATGACGATACACGAGCTAATCAGAAAGGGCAAGATCTGGAATTACAGCATTGGTTCAGGCGGCATAACCTTGCCTGATGCCTACAAGCTCTCAAGCGTGATGCCGCGCACAACGCTTTTAGGGCCAGACGGCGAGTATTGGCTAGAGATCCGCGGTGCGCCAAAGACGCTCTTTGTGGAAAGCAAGGCGCGCGGGGCTTGGTATCCTAAGGTCATTTTCTACAATAAAAATTTACAGATTATAAAAGTTGCGCTAAAAGATCACGCGGGCAGTTTATCCATCGCGATCCCGGCGCAAACAAAGTTCATCAAGCTTAGCGACGCCTATTCGTCGGACACGATGAAAAAAGGCATTTACATTTACACAAGGTAGCAAATGTTTAGCGAAATAGAATTTGAAAAGATCAAGCGGCTTCCAAAGTATGTTTTTGCGGCGGTTAATGACGTCAAAATGGATTTACGCCGCAAGGGCGCGGACATCATCGACCTTTCTATGGGTAATCCAGACGCCCCGACGCCGCAGCACATCGTGCAAAAGCTCATCGAAGCCGCCGCAAAAGAGCACAATCACGGCTACTCCGTTTCGCGCGGGATCTACAAGCTCCGCCTTGCCGCTGCTAATTGGTATAAGAGAAAATACGGCGTGGATCTTGACCCAAACACAGAAGTTATCGCCACGATGGGCTCAAAAGAAGGCTTTGTGAATTTGGTGCAAGCGGTGATTAACCCAGGCGACGTTGCCATTGTGCCTGACCCTTGCTACCCGATCCACTCTCAAGCGTTTATTCTAGCCGGCGGCAACGTGCTGCGCTTTAAGCTAGAAGCGCGCGCGGATATGAGCCTTGATGAGGACAAGTTTTTTAGCTCCCTTGAAGAAACCTTTGAAAATTCAAGCCCAAAGCCTAAGTTTATGGTGGTGAATTTTCCGAACAACCCGACGACGCTCACCGTCGGTAGATCTTTTTATGAAAGGCTTGTTGCGGTTGCGCGCGAAAAACGCTTTTACATCATCAGCGACATCGCCTACGCTGAAATCACCTACGACGGCTACGTTACGCCATCCATTTTTGAAGTAGAGGGCGCGAAAGATCTTGCCGTAGAAACCTACACGCTCTCAAAAACCTACAATATGGCTGGCTGGCGCGTTGGCTTTGTGTGCGGGAATAAACGGCTCATAGAGGCGCTGACAAAAATCAAAAGTTGGCTTGATTACGGGATGTTTACCCCTATCCAAGTGGCGGCGACGATAGCCCTAGACGGCGAGCAAGATTGCATCGATGGCGTCAAAAAAACCTATCAAGACAGGCTAAACGTGCTGCTTGAGAGCTTTAAAAATGCGGGTTGGGATATTGCGCGGCCTAAGGCGTCGATGTTTGTTTGGGCTAAGATCCCGGAGCATTTAAGACATCTTGGCAGCGTGGAATTTAGCAAGGAGCTGCTTATTAAAGCAGGCGTTGCCGTTAGCCCCGGCGTTGGTTTTGGCCCGCACGGCGACGAATACGTCCGCATTGCCTTGATAGAAAACGCCAACCGTATCCGCCAAGCTGCTAGAAATATCAAAAAATACCTAAAAGACGGGTAGCAAGATCTAGCCTAACCCGTCAAACCCAGCACTGTTTTGCGCCGTGCATAAGCCACTAGATTTCGTTTGGGTGGGAAGGTTTTAAAGCGCCTAAAGTGTGCTTTTAAAAGTCTTTTTAAACAAAATGGCTTTAATGTTTTAATTTGTAGTGTATGTTAAGACGAGTATTGGTAGGCGTATATGTTAATACGCAAGCGAGTGCGAGATAGAAGCAGGCGCGCATTCACACACACGAGCACTACAAAGAAGCGTCAAAGCTAGACGCTTGGAGCGTGCTATTAACTAAGCTTTTTAAGCAAGAAAGCTCTAAGAATCTTAGTATTGATGAGCTTTTTATCTTGCTTGATGTTTTGAATAGGCGCGATTTGCACTCGCAACATAAAAAACGATATTGCCCGCGCGCGGGGTTTGGCGGGGGTATTACCCCCCCGCCGCGCCCCCTAGCCTATACCACGTTAAAAAAGCAATTTTGCAAATTTTCAAAAACTGTTTTTTTATTTATCCGCTAAAAACAAAGTTTTCACTGTGTAAAAAATTTACCCGGGCGCGCTTGCGCTGGCGGGGGTAAGGAGCGGTTGGGTATGGCTTGGCTAGCGGTGTGGGGTTGGGCTGGTGGCACTAGCAGAGAGTGCTTGACGGGTTACGTAGCGGTTAGTGGTGGGCTTGGGTGGTAGCGGTTGTCGGGCGGGTGGTAGGATCTATGGTGTGGGTGTGGTTGCTTTAGGGGTTAGATCTGGGGCGAAAACGCGGGGCGCTATGGGGGGCTGGTTTTGCTTTTGGGGCAAACCGCGCGGGGGTTGGCTAGCGCCGGGTAGTTTGGTGGTGGTGCTAGATCTAAGGCGCCGGGCGGGCGGTAGGATCTAGTGCTTGCAGATCTTTACGCTTGAGTGCGTTGCGCCTTGCAGTTTTTGCCTAAAAACAATAACAAATCAAGCCGTGCAAAGGGTTTAAGCCAAAAAGCCTATAAAAAAGAGCCAAGCAACTGGCACAGGTGGCACAGGTGGCACAGGTGGCGGTTTTTTGCACTTGCCACCAACAAACACAGTCGCTCAGGAGAGTGGCACGGGTGGCACAGGTGGCACAGGCAAAATCCCTATATATATAATATATAAATTACATTTTCTATTTTTTTTCACTCTTATTCTTTCTTTTTACCTGTTCCAGTTGTTCCATAGGAAAAGAATATATATAAATAAAGGGTTAAAGCTGGCACAGGCTCCGAGTTATTCACACGTGCCACCTGTGCCACCTGTGCCACTTAGGCACCTGTGAATAAGTCCAACCAAGCATTACTATAAAAGGCTTTATTAAGCATATACTCAAAAAAAGAGCCTAAAAATAGCCTTTTTTTACGCGTATTTTTTAAGGGGGTTTTTGCACTGTTAGCGGGCGTTACAGGGCGCAAAACCTTTAAACCCGGCGCAAAGCCTAGATTTGAAACGATTTTAAAAGTTCTTAGTTCTTTAGAGCTAAGCTTGCAAGTAAAGAGCGCGTAGGATCTAGCGCGCGTGGTGTAATGCTGTGGGGGTTTGCTAGATCTTAAAGCCTGGCGCGCTTTGGCGGCGGTGGCTAGGATCTAGCGGCGAAGGCTTAGTTCAGGATCTCAAAAAAACGCAAAATGCCCTACGACCCGCCCGATAATCAAAAGGCTTTCTAGCTCATCGCCGCGCAACTCAATCTCCCCCACGCTTTTATTATCCGAAACAAGCGTGATTTTTTGCTCCACTGGGTGCAGCCGCACGCGCTTAACGAGCACGCCTTGCGGGGTGTTGATGATGTAAATGCTCCCATCTTTTAGGCGGTTATATTCGTTTGCAAAGGGCATTATAAAGAGCAGTTCGCCCGCTTTTATCGTTGGATACATACTGTCCCCGATGGAGTTTATAATGTGTATGCCCGCCGTGTTTTTCGTGTTTAATTTGCTTTCTAAAAAAGCGGCGTTAAAGCTGATAATTTCGGGGCTTTCGTCGTAGTTTATCGCTCCGCTCCCCGCCGCGGCGTAGTAGTTTTTAAAATAGGGGATTGCTAGCATTGGGCTTTGGCTTGGATCTAGCGCCTCCCGCGCGCGTGTAATGAATTGCTTTGCAAAGTCCTTTTGAGTAATGCCGTTTTCTTCCCTGATAGTGCGGATTTTCTTGCCGATTGGTGCTGCTTCATTGTTTTCGTTTAATTCGATTTCACGCATTAGCGCCCCACTGTTTGTTTGATTATCTAACAGTTGCGACGGATCTACACCCAAAGCGTCAGCTATCTTTTGCAGGTTTCTTGTTGTTATGCTTTCTTTGCCTGTTTCGTAGCGCCTTATACTTGGCAAAGATACGCCTGAAAACTTGGCTAGATCCTCTTGCCGCCAGTTTTTTATAGCCCTATATTCTTTTAAACGTTTAGAAAATATCAAAAATGATATTATAATTTTTTCTTAACAATTTAAGAAATTATAGCAAAAAAGGGCATAGCGTGCAACAAGGTATGCTTTAAAAGCATATTGCGAATTGCGGGGGCTTAGCTTTAAAAGGATCACCCAATGATTAAAACAATAGACAGCGTAATTGATTACGCAGAGCAGATCGCAAAGATAGCCGACAGGCTAAACCACCAGCCACACAAATACGCAAGCGATTGCGTATGTTTTGGCAAGAGCGGCTTAACAATAGCAAAGCAGCGCTACATCATCAAAGATGTTTTAAAAAATCTAATAAACGCGCCGCAAGCGTTTAATCGTTACGCCGAATACGCTATGCGCGTGCTGTATCCGCGCGGCGTGCGGGGCGACACGGATATTAAAACAGCGGGCGATCTAAGCATTGCATATAAGAGACTTCGCGCGGGTGTTGAAACAAAGGAGCTAAATCTAGAATATCTTAATATTTTTGACTATGCATTTACATATCTTTTTAAGTTAGTAGATAAAGATCTAGCGACCCAGCCAATCTATCAAATCGCAAGCGTTGTGCTTATTTTGCTTTACCTTGAGCCTGAATTTTATTCCGTGATCCAGCGCTATTGGCTAGACAATGAATAACACAATGCCACAAAGCAAAATAACCCAAATCGCGCAACTTGCGCGATATCTAAACGATGCCTATTACACGCGCCCTTATAGCATCGCCTTTGGCTATACAGACTTAGAAAATTTAGAGCGTGTTACTATGGAGATCTTGGGGCGCTTAGAAAGAAACGAAAAAGCCCGCGCGGTTTATGAAAATCTTGTGCTTAGCGCGCTTAGGCTAACGGATATTAGCACTAAAGAAGGCATAACCGCCCGCCGAGCGTTTGAGATTTTCAAGGTGCAAAAAGAGATTACAAAGCACGCCGAGCTTTTATGCCTGATTAATCCAGATCTAGCAAAGCACTTGGATCTTAATTTAGGTTTTATACCGCCGCCACGCTTCCGTGCGCCAGCTAGCGCGCGAGCGCCGCTTGCTACCACCGCCGCACAAACGGCTAGCGTGGTGCTGCTTGCCATACTAGAAGCGCCTTGGGAATTTTTAAAAGACGAAAACACACTTAATAATTATTGGAGATATGCAAGATGACAAAGCCCGTCGCGCCAGGAATTTATTATTTTTGCTTGACTTTTTGCTAAAAATAATGTAAATTTTCAGCAAGTCCGGTGGTTGATGGTCGCAATGTAGTAGCGGGGTAGGGCTAAACGCCCTATATATTGCGGGTGCAACTCCCGCCGCTACCGGATATGCGTATAATGCTTTTCCTTTTTGTCTGCCTTTTCCACCTTGCCAACCGTGATGACGTAATTTGATACTCCAAACTTTTTAAGGTTATAATCAACACTAACGGCAATCTTATTGATCTTTGTTTGATCTTTTTTATCTTCAAACCAAAATATTATACTCCTGCTTTTTTTATCCACGCTCACTTCTTTTGCTTCGTCTAACACACGCACGATTTGGCGCAGTTCATCAATGCGCAAAGCCTGATTATATGGGCCCTTTCTTGCTGGTCTAACGTGTAAGATCCCGTGCTTGTTGGCGCAGATGTAAGAGCTTGTTAAAGCCTTGCCTAGAAGGCTTTCAATGGTGGCTTTTAGATCTGCTTTTAGCTCCCCTACCTGAAAAACTTCTATTGGCGCTTTTATGTTATTTTTAACGATGAGCTCGTCTATTGCGTGATTTAGCCCCGCTTGCCAAACGCTCA
>CAUTXO010000027.1:0-20487 GCA_963542625.1 uncultured Helicobacteraceae bacterium
TTTCAGCCGCTAGCGCGTCCGTTTTTGCCGCGTAATGCCTTTCTAGCTCGGCGCGCCTAGCGTCAAGATCTTGGAGCCTTTTTGTCTGCTCTAGCTCTAGCATACTGGATTTTTGGATTAGCAAGTTTAGGTGGATCTTGTCTTCTCCATAAACCTTGCGCGCTTCATCAACGATTTGCCGCCCAATCCCATACCTAAGCGCGGTCTCAAAAGCGTAACTATTGCCAATGGCGCCTTGCATAAAGCCATACAGCGGCAGCATTTTTTGCTCGTCAAACAGCGCGGCAAGGAGCTCTACAAAATCGTGCTTTGCCATAAGCGCCGCCAAACGCTTGTGGTGCGTGGTGATGACGATTTTTGCCCCGTGCGCGCTTAGGTGCTCTAGCATTACCTTAAAAAGCGCGGCGGCTTCGTCGCTATCGGTCCCAAGCTCAATCTCATCAATGCCAAGCAGGAAATCGCGCTCATTTGAAACCGCAGAAAATTCACGCATTCGCGCCGCAAAGGTGGAGATATTATCCGCGCTTGACTGGTCGTCGTTAATAATCGCGGCAATGGCGCTAAAACTCCCTATTTGCGTTTCATATTCATCGCACGCAAAGGGAATCAAATGCTTTGCTAGAAAGCACGCGCTAAGAATGGACTTTAAAAGCATCGTCTTACCGCCGGCATTAACGCCCGTTATCATTAGTATGCTCTTGCTAAAATCCACGCTAAAAGGCACCGGATCTTTGAGAGAGGGGTGAATAAAATTTTTAAGAATAATTTGCTTTTTGCCGGTGATTTTCACAAGTGATAGTCCGCGCTTTTTGGCAAACGCCGCGCGTGCGATGATGTGGTCTAGTTTGTCAAATTCCCTATCCAAAAACCGCAAAAAGGCGAGCTTGCCAAAGAGTAGCTTTGAAAAATTTTGCTCGTATTCGTAGATGACGGCTAGCTTTTTGTCTTGTAGCTCTTGGATCTGGCGCAAAAAAATCTCGCTTTGCCTTGGAATCACGTAAAAAAACCCAGCCGCGCTCCTAGCCGCCACGCTTGCGTCTAGCACCCGCGCAAAGCCGCCGCGCACTAGAAGCGTCTCGTTGTCGTTTATGTAATGCAGCGCGCTATCTACCAAAAACTCCCGCAAGCGTGGCGATGAAAGCAAGCCGTGCAAATGCTCTTTTAATGACGCCCTGAGTGCGTTTTGGCGGCGCTCTAGGCTAAGCAAACGCTCGTCTTTTTCTTGCAAGAATTCGCCCTGCTTTCCAAAAAACTCGCCAAGGGCTAACACGCCCGGATCTAAAACGATTTTGTCAAGCCAAGCTAGGGCGTTCGCGCCAAGATCTAAGCCCTTTACGTAACGAAAATAAAGCGCGATTTTTACAAAAGACGCGATGTCTTCCATACCCAAAACGCCGCTTCGCTGCAAGTGCAAAAGCGGTTTTTCAAGGTTTTTCACTCTTGGCGCTGGGGCAAGGTCAAGCTTTGAAAATTCTTTTATGATCGGATAAAAAAAGGCGGCGTCGCCAGGCAAAAAAACGTCTTTTTCCCGCGCAAATTCTTCTTTAAAGCTAGCGATAAAGCTCTCAAGATCTAGCTTTTTTAAGAGCAAAAAACCCTCCAAGCCCAAGCCCAGTGCCGACGGAATTTGCGAGCAAATCCAGTAGGTCAAAGGATCTATAAGGCAAAAAATACTGAATGACTTCCATTAAAAATGAGTAAAGCACAATCCAAACCGCGCCCGCGGCGTATGATTTTTGATAAGCGCGGCAATAAAGAAAGGCTAAAACTGCGTAAGAAGCCGCGTGAAAGATCTTGTCTAGGTGGCTAAATCCGCGCGCACTCCCGCCATAGCTTAGCGGAATAACGGACAAAACAAAAATCACCGCGCCAAAGCTAAAAAACAAAAGCTTATTCAAAAAGGTCTCCTTGCTTGTAATGTGTTTTTTGAAGTGCTTGCGTCCATTTTGCGCGGCTTGAGATATCTATGATGAAAAAGTCGCAAACCCCGCGCTCTACATCGCTTGGCGTTGCGCCCTTGCAAACACGCGCGTGGCGAAGGGCGCCAGCGATTTTCTCGCTTAGATCCATCTCACAAAAAATCAGCGTTTTTTGCCCGTCTTTTGAGATGTTGTTTAGTCTATCAAGCCTGATGACTTCAAAGCTTGTTAGGCGAATATTTTTCACGTTAAACTCCACGCCCTGCGCCGCAAAAAAGCTAACAACGTTTAAAAGATCTTGTGAAAAAAGCCTAAAAATCTCGGCGCTATGATAAGTTTCTTGCAATAAAAACGCCGTTTGAAACAGGCTCACTTTGGTAGGCGCAAGGCTAGAAGGCGGGATTTGCTGCGCGTTAAAAAAGATGTTTTGCCCTAAGAGATCTTCGTAAAACACGAACATTTTCGCCGGCATTAGCTCAAGATCTTCTAGAATAAGCGTTAAATTTCCCGTATCAACAAAGGCGAGATCTTTAGATTTGGCAATGCTTTTTGCAATCTCGTATTCGTATTTGCTAACAAGAAACGCCGGAAAGTTTTTACTGGCAAAGAGATAGCGGAAAAACGCAAGAATGGCAAAGGCCACGCTACCAACCTTTACAAACGCCACGTCTTGGTCTAAGATCTCGCATTCGCCGCTAAAAATCACGCAAAACGCGCCACGCGCAACGGCGTCTTTTATTTCGTCATTATGCGTGGCTATGAAAAGATCTTCTCGCTTAACGCGCGCGGGATTTGTCCTGATGTTTGTTACGTAATTGATGCCAGGCGCATTTAGCAGCTGCCCGCCGCAAATATCAACAACTGTGGCTAGTTTCACTTAATTTGCGTCCCAATCGCTGTGGGCTTTTGCGGGCGCACAAGGCTAAGCCCGTGCTCATCGCGCGCGGCAAGCACCATTCCTTGACTTTCATAGCCCATTAACTTAGCCGGTTTAAGGTTTGCCACCAAACAAACCTGCGTACCGATTAGATCTTGCGGGGCGTAAAACTCCCTAATGCCCGCCACCACTTGGCGCGGCGCACTCTCGCCAATATCCACCTTCAAAAGCAAGAGCTTGGAGCTTTTAGGGATCTCTGTGGCTTCTTTTATCTCGCCAACTTTAATGACCGTTTGGAAAAACTCGTCAATGCTTATTAGATCTTGGCGCTTTTGGCTTGGCGCCGGCGCCTTTGGCGTTTCAAGCAAGGGCGCTTCTATTTTTGGAAAAAGCGGCGCGATTTTTATTAGGCTTAGATCCTGCAAAAGCTCGCCGTCAAAAATATACTTTTTGAAATTATCAGGCGTGGCTTCTAGCCCAAAGGCGCTCAAAAGCTCAGCGGATTTTTGCGGCATAACAGGCGCTAGCATTAGCCCCACACGCACAAGGGCGTTGGCGATGAGCCCAAGCAAGCCGCTCACTTCATCTGTGCGGTTTTCTTTCATCTTCTCCCAAGGCGCGACGTCGGCGATTTTTTTGTTTGCTAGCGCTAGGATCTTCCAAAGCTCTTCTAAGTATTTATTAAAGGCAAGATCCGCCGTTTGCGCCAGCGCTTCTTTAACGTGGCTCTCAATGCGCTCAAGATCTTGCGCGTAAAACTGCCGCAGGGCGCTTGAGCTAACCCGCAGCGCAAAATACTTCTCGCTCATTCCAAGCAAGCGGTTTAAAAGGTTGCCAAGATCATTGCCTAGATCGTTATTAATGCGGTCAATGAGCGCCTTTTGCCCAAAGTCGCCATCAGCGCCAAAGGGGACTTCGCGCAGCAAGAAAAAGCGGAAATTATCAAGCCCATAAGCGTCTGCTACTTCTTTAGGATCTATGACGTTTCCTTTGGATTTACTCATTTTCTCGCCGTCTCGCACCCACCAGCCGTGCGCGGCGATGTGACGCGGCAAGGGCAAATTAAGGCTCATCAAAAACGCCGGCCAAAAAATCGCGTGAAAGCGCAAAATATCCTTGCCGATGACGTGAAAATCCGCCGGGTAATAGCCTATGCGCGCTTCATCGCCGCCGTATCCAAGCGCCGTTAAGTAGTTCATTAGCGCGTCCAGCCAAACGTAAATAACGTGCTCTTGGTCGTTTGCCGCGCTTGGTAATTTAATACCCCAGTCAAAGCTCGTGCGTGTGATGGATAGGTCGTTTAGCCCGCTCTCGATAAAGCGTATAACTTCATTGCGCCTAGATCTTGGCAAGATTGCGTCCTCGTGCGTGCGGTAAAATTCAAGCAAGCGCTCGCTGTATTTTGAAAGCCTGAAAAAATAGCTTTGCTCCTTAAGAAGCCCAACTTCCTTGCCGCAATCGGGGCAAAATTTATCCGCAACAAGCTGCGTTTGCGTGAAAAAAGTCTCGCAACTAACGCAATAATGCCCTTCGTATTCGCCCTTGTAAATATCCCCGCTTGATAACATTTGCGCAAAGGCCTTTTGCACGCCCGCTTCGTGCTGGGGATCTGTGGTGCGAATAAAGCGGTCGTAACTAATGCCAAAGCCATCCCAGAGATCTTTAAATTTTTTGCTAATGCCATCGGCGTATTCTTTGGGCGTTTTGCCGCCTTTTTTTGCTGCTTCTTGGATCTTTTGCCCGTGCTCGTCCGTGCCCGTTAAAAACAGCACATCGTCGCCGCAAAGCCTTTTAAACCGTGCCATCGTATCGGCTATAACCGTTGTGTAGGCGTGCCCTATGTGCGCCTTATCATTGACGTAATAAATAGGAGTTGTGATGTAAAACTTGCCCAAGATCTGCCCTTGAATGAAAATTCGCAATTTTAGCAAAAAAGACTTTGCCCGTTTTTTGGAATGCTTTGTGCTTTATGACGACTACAAACACTGCGGAGTTTCGTATGGTAGAAAATAGCAAAGAGGTTGTAAAAGATTTTAAAACCGCGCATAACGAGCTTTTAAAAAGCCTGCGTGAAGAAAATTACACAGCTACGCAAGATCTCTTGCAAAAACAGCGCGAAATCGTTGATAATTTTTTTATCCATATGAAAAAGAAGTGTAATATCCCCCTTAACGAAAAAGAGAAGACCGCTTAAGGCGGTTCTTTCTTTTTTGCAAGATCTTTGCAAGACCGCTCGCCGTCTTTGGCGGTTGTGCTAAGCCGCGCGGCAAAAAGCTTTAAAAAATAATCGTTATAATGCACGCCTAAAATTCGAGGCGATATGAAGATCTTAATAATAGGAAGCGGCGCAAGGGAGTGCGCACTTGCTAAAAAACTACACTCAGAAAAACAATCACACGAAATCTTCTTTGCGCCGGGCAATGGCGCGACCTTAGATCTTGGCACAAACATCGCCTTTGCAAGCCTTGAAGATCTTAGGCAAAAGGCGCTTGCGCTTAAACCCGCGCTTAGCATTGTTGGGAGCGAGCAATACCTAGCCGCTGGCGTGGTGGATCTTTTTATGGAAGCGGGCTTAAAGATCTTTGGCGCAAACAAAAAAACAGCAAGGCTTGAATACTCAAAAAGCTTTGCGAAAGATTTTGCGCAGCGCTATGGCATTAAAACGGCAAGATTTATCAGCACAAGCGACCCGCGCGAAGCGCTTGAATTTGCAGAAAAGCTAAACTTTTGCGTGGTGGTAAAGGCTGATGGGCTTTGTGGCGGCAAGGGCGCGCTTGTGGCGAAAGGCGCCGAGCAGGCAAAAGAAGCAATTGACGCTATGCTTATTCAAAAAACCTTTGGCGCGGCGGGGGAAAAAATTGTGGTGGAAGAGCTTTTAGAAGGCTTTGAGCTAAGCGTTTTTGCCCTTTGCGATGAGAAAAGCTACGTTTTAATGCCACCTTGCCAAGACTACAAACGCGCCAAAGACGGCGGCGCTGGGGCAAACACGGGCGGAATGGGCGCGCTTTGCCCGGCGCCGGTGGAAAAAGATCTAATGCGCCGGATCCAAGCTGAAATTATAGAGCCGACGCTAAATGGAATGAAAAAAGACGGCAACCCCTTTAGCGGCGTGCTTTATTGCGGGCTGATGGTTAGGCACGGCGAGCCGCTGCTACTTGAATACAACGTGCGTTTTGGCGACCCTGAATGCCAAGTGCTAATGCCGGTTTTGGGCTCAGATCTAAGCGCGCTTTTGATGGCTTGCGTTAATGGCGAGCTTGGTGGCTTTAAGGTGGAATTCAACCCGCTTTGCGCCCTTTGCGTGGTAGCAGCTAGCGCTGATTATCCGGGCGGTGCGGGCGCTAGTCTAAGATCTGGAGCAAGCGGTGGCGAGATCTTGAGCGCGGACGAGAGCAAGATCTTTGGCGCGGAGCAAGATCTTGGCGTGGAAGCAAATGCGGGCGTGGGTTTAGGAGCCGGCGCTGGAGAGATCTCAAACGCGAACAAGATCTTGAGTGCGGGAGAGATCTTGGACGGGAACGCGAGCGAGATCTTGGGTGGTGGTGCTAGCGCTGGTCTAGGATCTGGCGCTGGAGAGATCTTGGGCGCTGACGCGGGTTTGGGAGCCGCTGCAAGCGCAAGCGGTGGCGAGATCTTGGACGGGAACGCGAGCGAGATCTTGAGCGCGGGCGCAAACGGTGGTGGGCGCAAAATAAGCGCGAAAAAAATCGACGTCCTACCCTTAGAAAGCAAAGACGCCTACCTTTGCTTTGCAAACGTTGAAAAAACCGCCGGCGGGCTTTACGCAAACAGCGGGCGGATCTGCTCTTGCGTGGGGCTTGGGAGTAGCCTAGATCTAGCCGCGCAAAGGGCATACGCGCTCATAGAAAACGTGCATTTTGAAGGCAAACAATACAGAAAAGACATAGGACGGCAATGGATAAAAACCGCATAATTGAGAATTTGCAAAGGGAAGATCTAAGCCTTGCGAGCGCCAAATCGCGCTTGCTTGCGTTTGTTGCGGACGATTTTATTCTGTCTATGATTATGTTTGTTGGGTTTTATCAAGATCTTGGGGTTGCTACGAATATGCAAGATCTAACAGAAATCCTAACGGGGCTTTTGGTGTATAGGATCTTGCTTGAGTTCTTTTACCATACGATTTTTGTGCATTTGTATGGCGCCACGCCCGGCAAGATGTGGCAAAAGATTATCGTCGTGCAAACGGACGATTTTTTCAAGCCCGCGCTAACAAAGGCGCTGCTTAGATCCGCTGTGCGAATTGTGAGTGAAAAGCTGCTGTTTTACGGCTTTATTTTTGCCTTTTTTTCGCCGCTTAAGCAAACGTGGCACGATCTAGCAAGCGGCACGATTGTAATCAATGCCTAAGATCTTAGCCCTTTTTCTAATCTGCGTTTTGGGGGCTTTTGCGGCAATGCCTGTGGTAGAAAAGCCGTCTGCTAAGAATGGCTTTAAGCTTTTAACGGGCGAGTTTGTTTCAGAAAACAATCAAACCATAGCAAAGGGCGGGGTGACGCTTTTTGGCGATGGCGTATTTATCTATTCATCAAAGGCAACCTTTAGAAAAGACGACAACCGCCTTGAGCTTTTTGGCAACGTTTTAATCAAGCGTGATGGCAAAACGCAAGCGCTGGTGGATTACCTAATTTTTGACGTTGATAGCGAGCAAAGCCTGTTTGACGGCGTTTTTGTCCCGTCTTGGGATAACGACGTTTGGCTAGTGGCGGCTAACGGAAAATCGCGCGAGAAGATCTATACCTTTAAAAGCGTCATAAGCTCAAGCTGCGAGCCAAACGAGCCGGATTGGTCCATCACCGCCACGACGGGCATTTACAATACAAAATCAAAATTCGTGCATATGATTAACCCCGTTTTTTACGCTGGGAGAGTGCCGGTGCTTTACCTGCCGTATTTTGGCTACTCCACAGACAACACAAGGCGCACGGGTTTTTTGCCGCCGACGTTTGGAAACTCAAACAAAGAAGGCAGTTTATACGAGCTGCCGTTTTACATCGCGCCGCAAGATAACTGGGATCTTGAGATCTGGGGCCAAGAGCGCACAAAGCGCGGGCGCGGGGTTGGCGGGGTGCTGCGTTTTGTGGATTCCCCGCAATCAAGGGGCTCGGTTTATTACGGATTTTTCAGAGATAAGCCTGACTACCAAAGGCTTTACGGCTTGAAAAACTCTTTCCACTCAGGGCTAAGCATTGATTACACAAGGGATAGGATCTTTTCATCGGGCGATAATGCCGACAAGATCTTCATCAAATGGGAAGACTACAACGATGTGGATTACCTAAAACTAAAAAACGTAGATTCAAGCGAAGGCTCGCTAGACCAAATAATCATCAACAAAATAAACTACCACTACGCAACAAAAAGCTATTATTTTGGGCTTGGCGGGCGGTATAGCAAAGACATCAAAGCCCCACAAAGAAAGGATATTTTGCAAAATTATCCAAACGTGCGCTTGCATTCGTTTTTAGACGCCGCGCTTGCTAATAAGCTCCTATATTCAGCGGATCTTGAGTATAAAAACTTTTCAAGAAAAGAAGGCACGCAGGCGCAACTGCAAAAGCTTAGCGTCCCCCTTACGCTCACGCAAGACGTGCTAAATGAATACCTAAACATCACATTCACGCAAAGGCTAAACTTTGTAAATATAGACTACAAAGACACGCCAAATAGCGTCAAGGAAACAAACGGCAAGCTTTTTGATACGTTCTCTAAGATCTCTGCTTCTACAATCTTGCTTAAGCCCTTTGGCAACCATATGCACATCATAGATCTTGGCGTGAATTACACGCTGCCGACGCAAAAGGAAAAGCGCGGCATTTTGATAAACGATTTTTACGAGCTAAAAGAAAAGGAAAAAGAAGTAGCGCTTAAGTTTTCACAGCACGTCAATACAAAAAGCGCGAATATTTTCTCGCAAAGGCTTTCGCAAAATTACAAAAAAGACAAGGACAGATGGAATTTTTCTGACTTACAAAACGAGTTTATCTACAACCCCTTTAGCTTTCTAAGCCTTTCAAGCGAGACAAAATATTCCATAAGAAACGACGTTTTAATCTCCAATTACGTCGCCGCTGAATTCAAGCAAAGCAACAAGCGCCTAAGCATTGGGTATTTGCTTGGCAAAGACGAGCAAACAAGGCAAATTACGTCGGATTATTACAAAATAAACGCCACGTATCAAATCAACGCAAAAAACAAGCTAGACGGCGAGTTTCATTACGATGCCTTATCAAAAGACGTGCGTAAAATAGGCGTAACTTATGCATTCTTGAAAAAATGCTGGAATTTCATCGTCGAGTATTCAAGAGAGCTAGAGCCCACAAGCGGCGCGGCTTCAAGATTGAATGATATAATACTTCTAAAGGTCAATTTAAACCCTTTAGGTGAATACAAATACAGAGCTTACGAAAGATAACAACCGCGCGATGAAACCAGAAACCAAGGTAGGACTTTTTGTTTTTTTAGGAATACTATCTTTATTTATCCTGGCCACAAGAATTCAAACCATCTTTTACATAGGAAAAGAAGGCTACATCGTATCTTTAGATCTAACAGACGCAAGCGGGCTTGAGATTGACTCCAAAGTAAAAATAAACGGCGTAAATATCGGCTACGTTAAGTCCATTTATTTGGTGCAAAACACGGCAAAGGCGGATTTGTTTATCTTTGAAGGCAACAAGATCCCCCTTGGATCCACCGCAACAATCACGCAAGAATCCTTGCTAGGGGGCAAATACATAAACATCATCGGCTCAACGTCAAGCGAGCACCTAAAAGACCGCGACAGCATTACAATCTACAAATCCCTAGCGTCCATTAACCAAACATCGCAAAAGCTATACGAAACCTCTCAAGAATTTAAAAAGCTAATTAGCAAGATAAACGACGCGCTTGGCGATGAAGAGATCCGCCACATCAGGCAAATGCTAGAAAACCTTGAAAAAGGCACGCGTGAGTTTGGGCAAATGGGCGAGCAAATAAACAAAAAACTACCGCAAATCATCACGCAAATAGACGAACTAACGCAAAACTTTAACGAGCTAGCCAAGGATTCTAGAAGATCCTTGCCCGTCGTGCTTGCAAAAATTGACGATCTTTCGCAAGATCTAAGGGGTTTTATCGAGCTTTCAAAAACCGACTTTAACAAAACCTTTAATTCCGCTAAGGGCTTTTTTGACAAATCCACAAAAACCGTTGCCGAGATCCAATACATCTTAGAGGGCTTGAATAAATCGCAGCTTGAAGTCAATACAAAAACGCAAAATATGCTACGCGACGATTTCTACAAAACCTATTTTGAAGTTGCATACCGCCCAAACCCAAGCAATTATTACATCGTGCAAGCCGTTTCTACAAACAAGATAAACGCCAAAGATCCGCTAACAAACGAGATCTTATTGCCGCAAAAACACAAAAGCTCCGACGTACTCTTATCCGCGCAAATGGGGAAAAGATACAGCGATTTGCTTTTGCGGCTTGGGATAATAGAAAACACAGGCGGGCTTGGAGCGGATTATTTTCTAGCCGGCGGCAAGCTCAAAGGCTCAATAGATCTTTACGATTTTAAAGCCGTTAATGACATACGCGGCGACAATGCGCATTTAAACTTTTCACTTTTCTATTCGCCAATAAAACATCTGTATTTTTACGGTGGCTTTGACAATATCTTAAATTCCAAGGCTTCAAGCGGCTTTCTTGGCGCGGGGCTTGAATTTATTGATGAAGACTTCAAAAAACTAGCCATTTCATCAGGCGCGGTGGGTAGCCTAAAATGAGACTTTTTAAAACGCGCGAAGAATCACTCGAGCAACTAATCGCCGTTTTGCCGGTTAGGGGCTTGCAAGAAGAAGAATGGACTGTGCTTTGCCTATCAGGCGGGGCGGAGCTTTTTGCAGAAGGCATTGCGCGGGCAATTAAGGGCAGCGTGGATTATCTTTTTAGCGAGACGATCACAGCGCCACTAAATAAAGAATGCCCCGTCGCGGTGGTGAGTGAAACAGAAGAAATCGTTTTAAACAAAGAGCTAATCGACGCCTTTGAAGTGGGGCTTGACTACATCTACGGCGAAGCAAAGCGCAAGCACGACGAACAGATCATAAAAAACATCTATAAATACAGAAAGGGCGAGATCCTAAAAAACCTAAAAAATCAAAACGTAATGCTCGTTGATGAGGGCGCGGATACGGGGCTTACGCTAATGGTGGCGCTAAAAACCGTTTTGGCAATGGAAGCAAAAAAAATCTCCGTTGCAATCCCCGTGATACCAAAGAGCGTCGTAACGGAGCTTAGCAAGATAGTTGATGACGTGTATTTCGTGCATCAGCTGGAAAATTACGTATCGTCCGGGCATTATTACGAAGAATACGACCGCAAACTGTGATTTTGCAAGGAATAAACGCCTATTTTTTGCAAAACCACAGCCGCAAGTTCTAGCTAAGGTTTGGGGGCTTTAGCTAGGGCTTATCGGCGTGGGATTTTAAAGGATAAACAATGAAAGAATTTAAGTATAGCCTTCAAGGCAAGGAAGAAATTTACAAGTTTGACTACCTAGCCAAGCAAGCAGACGGCGCGGCTGTCATCAAAGAAGGCAAAAGCGTTTTGCTAGCGGCGGTTTCCATTGATGAAGAAAGCCCAGCAGAAGAAGATTTTTTGCCCCTTACTGTCAATTACATAGAAAAGGCATACGCCGCAGGCAGGTTTCCAGGCGGCTTTTTTAAGCGCGAGAGCAAGCCAAGCGAGTTTGAAACGCTCACGTCGCGCATTGTGGATAGAACCATTCGCCCGCTGTTTCCAAAGGGCTTTAACTACCCCGTTGTTTTAACGGTGATGGTGTTTAGCGTTGATGAAAACGCGGATCTCCAACGCCTAGCGCTCCTAGCGGCAAACGCGGCGCTTGCGGTATCGCCACTAGATCTTAAAAACGTTTGCGGCGTGAGAATAGGCAGGGTAGATGAAAAAATCGTTATAAACCCAGGGCTAACTGATCTTGAGCGCTCGTCCTTAGATCTTTTCGTCGCCGGCAGCAAAGACGAGCTTTTGATGATAGAAATGCAGGCTAAAAAGAAAGAAAACGGCGGCGCGATGCCGGATATGGCGATAGATCCTAGCCTTGTGGCAATCACGCCGGAGCTTTTTAGCACGGGTGGCGAGTGCAAATTGCTAAATGAAGACGAGCTAAGCGCGGCAATTGGCACGGCAAAAGACGCAATCAGCGCCGCTTGCCAAGCCTACGAGCAAGACTTTGCGAGCGTTTCAAAACCAAAGAAAGAATACAAGCTCCTAACCGTCGAGATAAGCACCGAAATCTTAGAGCACATCAGGCAAAACGAGCAAGAAGCAATCAAAAAAGCCCTTAGCAAAATGGCAAAAACCGAGCGCGGCGGGTTTTTAAAAGCCATCGCGCAAAAAGTTAAAGAAGCAAAGCCAGAATGGGAAGAAGCGGACATTTTGCTTGCGGTTGAAAAACTAAAGCGCGAGATCGTGCGCGCAAACATCGTAAATAACGGCGTGCGCGCTGACGGCAGGGCGCCAACAGACATACGCCCGATTAGCATTGAAACAAACATCTTGCCGCGCGCTCACGGATCTTGCCTTTTTACGCGCGGGCAAACGCAAGCGCTTGCGGTGGCAACGCTAGGCGGCGACACAGACCGTCAGGCAAACGAGTATCTAACGCAAAGGCAAACAAGCTACGATGACTTTATGCTCCACTACAACTTCCACTCCTTTTGCGTCAATGAAGCGCGCCCGCCAAAGGCGCCCGGCAGACGCGAGCTAGGGCACGGCAACCTAGCGCGCAGGGCACTAGAAGAGAGCCTGCCGGATAATTATGAAAATTCCGTTCGCGTTGTTTCTGAAATTTTGGAGTCCAACGGCTCAAGCTCAATGGCTAGCGTTTGCGGCGGTAGCCTTGCCTTGCGCGCGGCTGGGATCCCCACAAAGCACCTTGTAGCGGGCGTGGCAATGGGGCTCATTACAGACGGCGACAAAGAAGTCGTGCTTTCAGACATCACGGGGCTAGAAGATCACGATGGCGATATGGATTTTAAGGTTGCCGGCACGCGTGATGGCATAACCGCGCTGCAAATGGATATCAAGCTTGGCGGCATTTCTAAGGAGCTGCTAGCGCGGGCGCTTTTGCAAGCAAAACAGGCGCGGCTTCACATCTTGGGGCTGATGGAAGAAGCTGCCGCGGTAATTCGCGTCAATAAAGACGTGTTGCCTAAGACTGAGATCTTTACCGTCAGCACGGATAAGATCGTCGATATCATCGGGCAAGCGGGCAAGACGATAAAAGAGCTCATTGAAACCTTTGAAGTCTCCATAGATCTTGACAGGGAAAAGGGCGACGTGAAAGTGCGCGGCGATGACGCGGGGCTAGTTGAAGCGGCGGTGCAAAAGATCAAAGAGATAGCTAGCGGCAGGGGCGGCTTTAGGAAAGACAGGCACGGCAAAAGGGAAAATACGCAAAGCGCGTATAGCGCGGGCGAGGTTATGCCGGCAAAGATAGAGAAGATCCTAGAGTTTGGAATGCTTGCTAAGTTGCCTGATGACAACGTCGGAATGATACACATCTCCAAGGTTAGCACGGGCAGGATCTCAAGGCTAAGAGATTACTTTAACGAAGGCGACGAAGTGGAAATTATCTTTGTCTCTCAAGATCCAAAGAGCAAAAAAATCGAGCTAGATCTAAAGAACAAGATAGAAAGATAGCCAGCGCGCAGGTCTTGCGCGCAAAACCAATGCCAGGCGCAGCAAACTGTGGCAGAGCAAACCACGTATAGTCAGCCACGCAGAGTGAAACCACGCGAACCACTCCGCCCGATTAATCCGCTAAGCTGTCCAGCCCAGCGCCGACTGCTCGCGCTACGAGTGTTTGGATCTTGCGCGGGTTGTGGATCTTTAGCGCTGGAAGCCTAGCATAAGATCTAGCGTAGGTTAGGGTGCTGGTGGCAGATCTTTAGCACGCTAATCTTGCACTAGATCTTAAAGCCCTTGCCTTTTGAGCCTAGATCTTGCGCGCCAGAAGCGCGGATCTTAAAATTGCCTAAAGATCTGTATATTTATTTTTCAAATCCAAATATAGAAAAAGTCAAACAAACATAATCAGGGATTAGGTTAGTTAGGCTTTTTTTACAAATCAAAATGTTTAGACAGTTTTAGAATTTTTAGACAAAAGCTTGATTTTTGCTATATAAAACATTTACACGATAGCCAACGAATGGCAGCTCCAAAACACACGAAAACACGAATAAAGCCCGCCATAACGCCATTTAACGCTATATGCGCCATAAAAGATCCTTGCCGCTTTGCGTTTGGGGCTTTAGCGTGGTTAGGATCTGCGCGCGGCTGGTGGCATTAAGTGCGGGTGCCATTGCAATCGCGGGGGCGTTGGCGCAATCTAGCAATCGTATTCGCAATGGCAAGCCTGTGCTGTCGCGTGGGCGCACTCATAACTGCAATCGCGGTGGCGTGTGGTTGCGGGCGTATTCGTGGCGGCAATGGCGGGTGCAGTGCTGAATTCTCTTGGTGTGGGGCGGAGTGTCACAGGCGCATTCGCAGCCGCAAGCGTGAGGGAGCATTTGGTTAAACAAACGGTGGCGTGTGGTTGCAAGCGTATTCGCAGCGGTGTGTTACCGCAGTGGCTAGTTAAGGTCAAAGGTCAGGTCGTCGTAATACTTAAACTCTTCTGGCGCGATGTTTTTGCCCGTTTTATACGCGCTTGTCCTGTCGATGAGCACGGATTCGTTTTTTTGCAAGGTAAAATCGCTTTCTGAGCTTTTTAGTTTGTAGTTGTCAATTTGAAACATCTCTTTTAGCTCGCTGTTTTTGTTCGTGGGTTTTGTGAAGATCTTTAGCGGTTTGGCGCTTGAAAAATACAGCCGCCCGTCGCGCAAAAACACGGCGTAAAGATCTTGCGCTTTGACGATGAAGTCCGTGCCCTTAACGCCTATGTCTATGCCCCCAAGCGCGATGCGGAAGATGTTTGTGTTCTTGCCGTTTAGTGTGCTTGAGATTTGCGCCGGGTTGATTTTGTAGTATATGTCGCCTTTTCTTTGCTCGACGGCGTTTTTTGCGCTAAATTTTAGCGTCGCGCCCGCGTTTGCCACTAGAAAGCTTTTGTCAAAAGTGATGACGGCTAGGGAGTTTTTGTCCGTTTTTAGCGTTTGCCCTATCTTAACTTCAGCGCCGGCTTTTAAGATTTTGTGGTCTAGCGTCGCCTTGCCTTTGACCTTAGTTGCTATTCCAAAATTTTCATCAGCCATCGCTAGGCAAACCGCAAGCGCGAAAATGAGTTGTTTCATTGCAAAGCCTTTATTTTAAACGTTTTTCTGTGAAGGGGGCTGTATCCGTTTTGAATGATTTCTTGTATGTGCTTTTTTGTCCCGTAGCCTTGGTGCGCGGCGAAGCTAAAACTCGGATAATCCCCTGCAAGTTCAAGCAAAATTTTATCTTTTGTAAGCTTTGCAAGTATTGAAGCGGCGCTGACTTCGCGCACGGTTTTGTCCGCGCCAACGAGCGTTTTTATGCCGCTCACGCCGTAGCTGCAATTGCCATCGTAGATGTATTCGCTTGCCTTGATTGCCGCTTTTATGCGCTCTAGCCCGTCTTTTAAGCAAGTGCTAATGCCGCGCGCGTCTATCTCTGCGTTTGAAAACACGCAAATTTTAAAGAGCGAGTTTGCTTTGATTGGCGCTTCAAGCGCTTGGCGCCTTTTGCGGGATAGTGTTTTGGAATCCGCTAGCCCGGCTATGCCAGCAAGCCCGCGTGGGTGCGTAATGGATCTAAGATCCGCAAGATCTCTGGCGCGCGCGGGATCTCTAAGATCTGCTAGATCTGTGCGCCCCGTAAGATATTTGCACCTGCTTGGATCCGTAAGCTTGCTAGCGGCGTTAAGATCTTTGCGCGGCGTAAGATCTCTTGGATCTCTAAGATCCGCAAGATCTCTAGCGCGCGTGGGATCCGTAAGATCTGCAAGATCTGTGCGCTCCGCAAGCTCTACAAGATCTCCGCACCCGCCAAGATCCGCCACGCCGACTATCACCATAGGCCCCGCTAGCGTGCCGCGCCCGGCTTCGTCTATTCCGCAAATCAAACTATTTTCTGCACCGCCGCCGTGTAAAAGGCGGGATTAAAGTTCATTTCTTTCAAAAACTCTTCCATTTGCATTACGGCGTCGTCGCTCACCTTTGCCGCTGTGAGCGGGATCGTTGAAAACACGACGTAATTTGCGATGGCTAGGTGCTTGACTTCATTTGGCGCTGATGTTAGGTCAAATGAAAATCTAATTGAATTTACTAGCTCATTTTCTAGCCCCCAGTAAGCCAAGATGTCGCCCGTGACGTCTTCTGTGGTGGTGTTAAAAAACTGCGCTTCGGCGGCTTTTGGGTCGTTTGTTTGCGTGACGATCGTGTGAAAATCGTCTTTTAGCTTTTCATTTATGGCTTCTTGCGCGATGAGAATTTGCCCTAAATTCCCTAAAAGTGCAGACGTGCTAAGTAGCGCAAGCTCTTTGAGTGAGACCTTAGAAAACCAGAACGTCATTAGATCTAAGCGCATTTTTGAGATCTCGTAAAAGGTCTTTTCCGTAATGCCGTATGGGCTTAGATCTATGGCGGCGACTTGCTTTCTGAACGTATCTTGCAAAATAATGGCGGAGATTTTATCCTTGCCAAGCAAGCTCACGGCGTGATTTACCCCGCTAATTTCTTGCCTAAAGCCGTAGATTGGCGAATTGACCGTTTTTAGCACTTGAGAGGTCATAATCGGATCTTGCGTGATTGCGGCGGCTAGATCTTTGGTGCTTGAGTTTGGATCCATACTGATCTTACGCACGTTTTGCACGCTAGTTTCTAGCGGTTGCAGGCTTTCTATGTATTTATTAAGCTCTTTGTTGGCGATTTTTACCCATTTTTCTTCGTAGAAGATCTTTGCGATTTGCCACAGGTTTTCAAGCAGGGTTTTTGCGTTTAGCGGCTTGATTAAAATGCCATCGACGGATAATTTTTCAAGCCGCGCTAGATCTGCTTGCGGCATTTTTGGCGTGATGGTAACCAAAAACGGCACGTCCTTATAAAAAAGCTTTGTTTGCTCCACGAAGTCAAAATCCGGCTTGCCGCCAAAATAAATACAGGTTACGATGATGTCTGGTCTGAATTTTTCAAGGGATTTTAAAACGTTTGCCGGCGTGCTTGCCGTGAAGATCTTTTGCGCTCTTGGCTCTAAAAAGCTCTTTAGTTTTGCCTTTAGCGCCGCATCTTCTTCTACTATCAAGATCTTGAGCTTTTTTAGCATATCGCCGCCGTTTTTCGTGGCGACGCTCGTTGTTTTTATCATACTTAAAATGTAGCTGTCGATTGGCTCAAGGGCTAAATCCCCAACCTCGATTTTTGCTTTCCAAATGCTTAAATGATCGTAAATCATCAAAAACCAATCAAGCATTTCTTGTTGCACGGGCGGTTTTTTGTGTTTTAGCACAAGTAGCGCTTCAAGCACGCCCGTGCTGATGCTGTAAATCGGGCGGGAGTCTAGATACGAACCAAAGCCTTTTAACCTATCAAACACCAAATAAAGCGCGCTGATTAGCTCTTGATATTTTTCGCCATCATCGTAAGAAAGGGCGTTTATGTATTCGTCAATCTTATACAAAATATCTTTGTAGTCTTCTTTTAGCTCTTCTAGCGCGTCTTGATAATCTTGCTTGGAAATTCCTTCTTTCATAGCCGATATAATACTGAATTTAGCTTTATTCTAAGCTCCAAGACCAAAACGCCGCCGCGCGCACGGGCATTTTATCCACCACGCCCTCGTATTCGTAGCCCATCGTTAAAAACAAAAGCCTTTGTATCGCGCTGTTTTTGCGTGCTAACTTTGTTTTAACGGCGATTTTTTCAAAGTCGCAAAAGGGCAGGCAAACAACGCCAAGCCCGCCGGCAAAAAAATCCGTGTAATCGGTGTAAAAAACCTTTTTATAACGCTTTAAAAGCTCAAGAAAAACCATATTTTCAAAGGTTTTAGAAAGGTTTTTCCCAGCTACAATCCCCTGACGCAAGGAAAAATCAAACGGGTAGTATTTTTTCGCACAGCCGCTCTCGCCAAGCCTTTCCACCGCATAAATGTAGCGGTTTTGCTCTAGCTCATAAACTTCGCGGTAAAAGAAGTCTTTTGAGAGTTTTATCTTTTCTTTTAGCATTCCAAAGGCTTGGAATAGCGAAAACACGAAGCCCGTTTTTTGCACAAAGAATATAAAAATATGCAAGGCGGCTGTGCTTACAAGATCTAGGCGCAAGATCTCGTTTATGCGCTGTGTTCGTAAGTCTTCGTTTAGGTTGTTTAGCTCTAAGATCCCGCCTTGTTTTAAGAAAGCGTCAAAGCTTTTTTGAATGTCGTTTGAGTAGTTTAGGCTTAAAAATTCTTCAAAGTCTAGGGATCTTAGCTCGATGTTTTGGAAGCCTTGCTTTTTAAAACTCTTTTTTGTGATGAAAAACACGCGCTTAATGCCCGCGCAGTCAAGATCTTTGTAGCTTTGGCTAAAATTATTCACGCACAAAAAATCAACCGGGTTTGCGTTTAGAAAACTTTGCAGGGCGTCTTTTGTTAGATCTATGCAGCGCAGGTCGGCAAGATCTACAAAAAGCGTTTTGTCATCTTTATCGGCGCGGCTTTTTGCAAGGCTAGCCCCACCAAGGCAAGCGGGCGCTTGAATGATTGCCCTATCGCTAGTTTCTATCCGCCGTTTTGGCGCGCTCTCGTATTTTTTGCCGTATAAACTCTCTAGGATATCCACTCTCTAAGCCTTTGGTAGATTAGCGCCATTGATAAAGTATCCGTATGGCAGTAGATCAAAAGATTTTTTCTCGCCTTTTTTTTGCGCGCGTGCGTGCCATACAAAAACGCCCTGTATTCAAGCCGGGCGTTCTCGCCGCTATTAATTGCGCCGTAGATCTCCCCAAGCATTGCGCGCGAAACGGCTTTAAGAGAGTATTTGTTCCCCATCGCGCCGGTGTAGAAATAGCCGTTTTTAAAGATTAATCCAAGGTCGTAGATGTTTTGCCGTATGTTTTCTAGCTTTGCCGCGCAAGGCGGGCAAGCGCGCCCTAGATCTTGCAAGATCTCAAGCTCTAAACTTTTGCCAAAAACCACGACCGGTGTATCGTTTTTAATTTGTGCGCAAAGCCCGCGCGCGATTTTTTCCTTTGTGTTTTCTTGGTTTATCTCGCCCAAATACTCGCTGTGGCTAAGCTTGACGCCGCTTAAAAAGTGCAGCGAGTATTCAAACGCCACCGTTTTTGCGCCGCCATTTTTTGCAAAGGGGTAAAAAACCGGTATGTAAGCTTCAAAATCCAAAAAATACACATCGCCCTTTATGTTTTGAAAAAAATCGGCGATTTTTTCCCTTTGCACGTAGGGCTTATCCTGAAACTCAAGTTGCATTTTTTGCTTTGGTGTCAGCGCCCGCGCGGCGCGCCCTAGATCTTGCAAGGTTTTTAGCCCCGCGTGCCAAAGCATTAAGCGCTGGTCGATGTTAAGATCAAAGGCTTTTAGAATGCTATTTTGCGCGATAGCGCCGTGGCAAGCCGCAAAGCTATGGCAAAGGCTAGGCTTAAAGCATTCTTTTTTTAGCGCCCTAGCCGTCGCCGCTCCCGCCGCGCGCGCACCAACGGTGCTTGCCATTTTCTTAAGATCTTGCCTTGCTTGCGCCGTGAATTTTGCAAGTTTTTTACTCACGTTTTCAATCAAAACGCTTTCATATATATTGTTTTCATCAAAAAACCCGCCAGCAAGGTGCATAGCAAAAACGTTTCTTGGCTTGATGTTGTTCTTTTCTAGGAGCGCTAGCTTAAACCCAAGCAGCTCAAAATCGTGCCGCCTTAGCTTTTCTTTGGCAAATACTTCGTAAATCTCTAGCCCCGCTTGATTTTTGATGACGTCTATTTGCGCGCTTAGATCTAGGTAGCCCGCTCGCGCGCATTTATACACCACGCCGTCTTTTTTGTAAAAGCTTTGCAAGGAAAGGCTTTGCTTGTGGCTTCTAGCTTGCGGAAAGAAGAAGTTCGTTAGTTTTGCTCGCAAGATCTCGCGCTCGGGGTTATCGCTTTTTCTAGCGCGCCCGTAAGCAAAAAACAGATACGCACATCGTTTAAAATCGGCGTAATTTACCATCTGAGCCTGTATAAAAACCTTGTCTCTAGCGTAATTTCAAGCTGGCGCCACTGCACTTGTAGCTCATTTGGTGTGCGCCCAAACTCCCATTTTCTGTAATTAACGTTTATGTCGGCAAAGGCTGTGATAGCGCCTATTTTTTTAAGCACGCCAAGCCCAAGCCCCGCGCTAGCGTGCGTTGGCTCAAAACCCCGCCCGTTTGTTACGCCAATGCCAAGATTTAGCTTTGCATACGGCGTGCTAAGAAAGGGCGCGCTTTCAAAGTAATCCTTAAACGGGTAAAGGTAGCTAAAGCGCAGCTCTTCTAAGATCCTATCCGTGCTTAGAAAGAGCATATAAATAGGCTCAATGCGCCTTGTGATGATTGCCACGCCGCCGCTAAAACGCGGGGCTAGTTTGTCATCGTGCAGCAAGTTGCCGTAGTTTTGGTAGTCTGTGTTTAGATACACAAGATCCACGCCCGCGCCCACAAAGAGCTTGAATTTGCCGTCTCTCTCATCAGATCTTGGC
>CAUTXO010000028.1:0-20074 GCA_963542625.1 uncultured Helicobacteraceae bacterium
TGCCTAGAAAGTTGATGCCTTCTATTAGATCTTTCTTTTCTTTTATCGCGTCGCCAGATGGGATCCTAAGCGTGAAATCGCCTTTGGCGTAGGTTTGAAGGGTGGCGATTATATGCCTAATTGCCTCTCTAAAATGCGTTAGGTATTCATTGAAAAGCTTTTGAAGCTCAAGAAGTCCTGGGCTATTTGGCCTGTTTGCGATGTTATAACCTAGATCTCCTTCAATGCTTTTGCGGATAACTTTGACGGTATCTTCTATCATTCCCCTATCTTGCTCTAGGCCCTTTTTGATTTTTACGATGCTTTCATTAATTGCCGCTGCCATTTGCCCGAATTCATCTTTCGAGCGCACGTCGATTTTATGAGTGTCCTTTGTTTCGTTGTTCACGTATGCAAAGAAAGACGCTAAGCCTTTTTGAATCGCGGCAAGTGGAATGAAGGCGCGGCGAAGCACAAAGAATATCATTAAGCCAAACAGCGTCATAAATAAAATGGTGAGAAAGAAGGAGTTAGACATTAGCTTTTCAACGTGCTTTTTAAAGGCTTGCTCTTGGAGCGTGGAGCAAATATACCACGATGTTGTATCAAGGAAGTCGCAGGTGGCAACCTTTGGGCCGTTGTATTCATAATGCAGCTCTTGGATCTGCTCTTTGTTGCTTTGAAAGCCCTCGTTATACTTGTCAATAATCATCTTGCTAATTGGTAGCTCTTTGCCTAAATGCTTGCTATCTGGGTGAGATAGCACCGTGCCATCTCCTGCTAGCACAAAGGAATAGCTTTCTTTGGTAACACCGATTTTTGATATGTCGTCGCGCAAGTCTCCTAAGATCATATTGGCAAAAAGTCCGCCTTTAAGGGTGTTATTTGCGTTTCTTACCGCGATAGCAAAACCCACAACTAATTCACCAGCTGCTTTGCCAACAAAGTGCGGGACGAAGATTGCGCGGTTTGATTGTTTGGCGTTTTTATACCAAGCCATATCGCGTGGATCAAAACTAGCGCTTGGACTTTCTGTTTTACCAACGGATCTAACAATTACGCCCGTATCTTCAAGCGCAAAAACAAGGTTTGAAAACTGCCCCGATTGCCTTGAGAGATCTAGCTCTGCCTTTATTTCTTCGTTGCTAGTTAGATCCAAAAACCTTGTAACGGATTTTTCTAAGAAATTTATCTTTGTATTAAAGTTTTGCTCCAAAAACGCAACCAAGGACGCAACGACGCGCTTTTGATTGGAGAGTATGATGTTGATTGCTTCATTTTTTGCCATATTGTAATTTACAGCGCCGAATATGCCAAAAGATACAATAAGCCCTGCCAATAGCATAATTAAAACTCTTAATATAACGCTATGTTTCATTTCTAACACCTTTAAATTTGGAGCGCAATTGTATCAGAATGAGTTTTGAGTGCAAAGCGCCCTTAGCTAAACCGCACCGGCAAAGCGCCCAAGCCCAAGCTCAAACGCCGCGCCTAGTAAGACACAATTGTTTTTTCATTCACTAGCAAGGAGCGCACAAAGCTGCGGCTCTCGCGCTCTAAATCATCCAAAAATTTATCAATACGCGTCTTTTTATACCAAAGCGGCTCTTTTACATTTGCAAGTTTTACTAGCTCGTTTTGCGCATCAGCGTAAGATCCTAGCGCGTCTATTAGTCCTAGCTTCAAAGCATCTGCCGCAACGAAGATCCTGCCGTTTGCAAACTGCGGCGCCGCCTTTGGATCTAAGCGCCTGTGCTTTGCCACATCCGCAACGAACATTTGGTAAGTCTTTAGTGAAAGCTCTTCAATCTGCGCGCGCTCTTCTTGCGTGGGCTTGCGGTAAAAGGTGCCCGCTTCTTTGTATTCGCCAGATTTTACAATCGTAAATTCCACGCCTACCTTTTCTAAAAGCTTTTCAAAATTCGTCATCTCAAAGATAACGCCTATTGACCCAACAATTGAGCCCGGATTTGCAAAGATCTTAGTGCTAGCAACGCTTGCGTAATAGCTCCCGCTTGCCATCGTGCCGCTTGCATAGGCAACGACGGGCTTTAGTTTCTTAAGATCTGCAATAGCCATCATCATCTCAACGCTAGGGCTGACCGCGCCGCCAGGCGAATTCACATCAAGCAACACGCCCTTAATGTGCGGTTTTTTTGCAAGCTCAACCTGTTTTAAAAAGCCATCGGCGTCAAAAATCGCGCCGTAAAGGTCGATTTTTATCAAATTTGGCTCAAAAGAGGGCTCGTCGTTTTGCATAATAGAAAAAATCACAATAAGCACAAGGAGCGTGGCTTTGAAGTGGTTTTGAATAAACACAATGGGCGCGGTTATCGGCCAAAAAAGCTTTCTAAAAAATTCCATTTATTTCTTCTCCGTTTATAAAAATTTCTTGCGCCGCAATTGTATGCAAAATAAGCTCATACGCGATTGTCTCGTCCGTTGTGGCGCCAGGCAAATTAAAGCAAACAAGGTCGGCGTCAAGCCCTGAGCGGATCTGCCCCTTGTTTAGCCCCAGCGCGCTAGCGGCATTAACCGTAACGCTTTTTAAAAGATCGCGCGCAAGGAGCCTAAGATCTAGGTCATAATGCATAAGTAGCGCGGCGCGGAGCTCGTTAAAAATATTCAGGCTGTAATTTGAGCTAAGCCCGTCCGTGGCAAGACAAAACGGAATTTCTTTGTTTTTTAAGGTCTCAAGATCTAGCCGCCCCGTGCCAAGCAAGCGGTTTGAAACGGGGCAATGCGCCACAAAGGCCCCCTGCGCTTGTATGGTATCTAGCTCTTCGTCGTTTGCCTTGACGCAATGCACGTAAAGGGTTTTTAGCCCGTCAAAGTAATCCAAAAAGCCCTCTGCCTTATTCACGGGCGCGCTGGCGTTCATATATTTTGCAAAAAACGCGCCAAACTCGCCCCTGCCTTCATCTAGCCACTTGCGCTCAGCGGCGCTTTCCATAAAATGCACGCTAACGGGCGCGCCCTGCTCTCTGGCTAGATCTGTGGCGCGCTTGATGTTTGCGTGATGAACGGAATACGTCGAATGCACGGAGATAGCGGGAATAAAGGTGGCGCTTTTAAAGCCAAGAGAGCGATTAAACCGCGCCAAAAAGCCGTCAAACGCCGCGCCAAGCGCTTCTTCTTTGGAGCCAATTAGCTCGTTAAAAAACACCACCGTCTGCGGAATGCGCGCGCAAACTTCAAGATCTGCGCCAAAGGAGCTAATCTCGCCAAAGCTAGTAACGCCGGATCTTAGCATTTCAAGGCTAGCTCGCTCCATACAAGCCGCGTCGCAAGAGCCGCCAAGCGCGCCGCGATTATCCATCACGCTAGAAAGCCAAGGCAAAAAACCGCCATAGGAAAGCGTGTTTTTGTTCGCGGAATACTCAAGATGCGTGTGCGCGTTAATGAGCCCCGGGCAAAGCACGGAGTTTGCGCCGCCTTCAAAAATGCTAGCGCCCGCGTATTTTTGTAGCATTTGGGCTCTGTCGCTTGAAACTTCTACGATTTTTTCATCAAAAGCCACGCAAGCGTTTTTCAAAACGCTAAAGTTCTCGTCCATACATAAAATGTAGTCGGCAAAAAATAATTTCAAGAAAAACCTTTAATTTGTATCAAGCACGCCGGCTAAGATCTTAGCTAGCCGCTCGTAATGGCGCGCGTAGTCAAGCTCTTTGGCAACGAATTCTTGCGCCGCACGCGCCCGCCCCCGCGCTAGATCTGCGCCAGTGCGCACTTCTAAGATCTTGGCTCTTAGATCCGCGGCGTTCATACTCTCAAAAGCTAGCCCCCGCTCGTTATTTTCGCCCACTAGCTCTAGCGCCCCGCCTTGATTACTCACAAGCACAGGCACGGCTAGCGTCATCGCTTCTGCTACAACTAAGCCAAATGTTTCGTTTTTCGTGGCTAGGACGATCAAATCACAAGCCGCCATAAGATCTTGCACCTTGGGCGTAAAGCTTTTGAAAATAATGTTTGCACCCGCCTTTTGCTTTAGCGCCTGCAAGTAGTCATCATTCATTGCCGCGCCGACGATTAACCCCTTTAGATCCGTCCCGCTAAGGGCTTCAAGGAGCAAAAACTGCCCCTTTTGCTCTTCTATCCTGCCAAAGATCCCCACGACAAAATCATCGATAGCTAGCCCCAGATCTACTCGCACCTGCTCTCTTGGCGCGCTAGGGGCGATTTTTTTCACGCCATAGTAAAGCACGCGGATCTTATCGCGGCTGAAACTCTCAGGCAAAAAGCGCCTAGCTTCACTCTCAAGCGTTTTGGTAATAACAAGCATTAAATCAAGCCGCGCATACATAAAGCGGTGGTGCAAGCCCCCTTTGGCGGCGGGGATTTGCATATGGCGCGAATACACGAGCTTCAAGCGGGCTGCGCTTACAATCTTAAGCGCCACGCAAATGGCAAAATCGCGCCTGTGATGAAAGTGGATAAGCCCCACACCGTGAGCGCGCACAAAGCGCCAAAGGCGGATAAGATCTGCCAAAAAAAAGCCGCTAAGCTTTATGCTAGCCTGCGGCAAGCGCTTTTCTAGGCGCGTATTTCTAGCCACCGCGCAAAACGCCCCGTGCGCGGCTAGCTCTTTTGCGGTTTTTTCAAAGTAAAGCTCCAAGCCGCCAAGATCTGCGCTCCTGCAAAGCTCTAAGATCTTAAGGCCGCTCGTCATACTCCGCCTCCCATAAAAAAACGTATTTCAAAAACACATAAACAAAGGCGCTAACGCCAGCGATAAACCCGCGCAAGCCGTCTAGGAAGCCAAGTTTGAAAATATAATCCTTGCAAAAGCTAAAAATCGGGGAAAACAAAAGCTTATACAGCCTGAATTTCTTACCCATTTTGTGGTAGGACTGCGCGGTAATGCGGGCGTATTTGACCGTGCGCATAAAGTGGTCGCTCACGTTTTCGTATGAGTAGTGGATTAGCTCGCCATTTAGTAGCTCAAGGTGCAAGTCGCAAAGGAGCACGTCGTGCGGGTTGTAGCCGCCCCAGCGCGCGTTTTTCTCCCGCGCAAAAAGGCGGAATTTGATGTCTTTTTGCCAAGCGTGCTCTAAGATCTTGCCCTTGTAAAAGCTCTTTCTATTTATTTGGTAGCCTGTGTTTCTGTCGTCTTTTGCAAGCACGGCGCGTATGGAGTTTTTAAGCTCTGGCGTTACGACCTCATCGCAATCAAGGCTTAAGATCCAATCCCCCGTGCAAAGGGCTAGGGCGTCGTTTTTTTGCTCGATGTGGCCTTTGAATTCTTGCGATGAAAACTTTGCGCCAAAGCTTTGCGCTATGGTTTTTGTGGCATCTTTAGAGTTTGAATCAAGCACGATTATTTCATCGGCTAGATCCCGCACGGCTTCTAGGGTGCGCGCTAGGTTTTTTTCTTCGTTAAACGAAATAAGCGCGACGCTTAAACTAGGCATTTGCGCTCCTGCAAAAGGCGCGGAAGTCGTCTTTGATTTGTGCGATTACCTGCTCGCGGGCTATTGCGTCCTGCGGGAGCGTGTAGTTTTTTTGCTTTTGCGCCGCGCTTAGGGGCTTCCAGCGCTTTGGGCTTGCGATGAGCGTGTCGCCAAAAAAGCCGAACGTGTGAAGATCTAACGCGCCTGCTAGCTGGAGCGTGCCCGTGCTCGTGGCAACAAAACAGGCAAAATGCGAGATGACCTGCGCAAAATTTACAAGCCCTGATTTAGATAAAAAATAAAAGGCTTCAAAGGGCGCGGGCGTTTTGTGGCTTGGATCTTGCGGATCTTGCACGGCGTTTTGCGTTAGATCTTGCGCGGGGCTAGAATCTTGCGGCTTTGCACCAAGATCTCTCACAAGATCTTGCACCTTTTGCGCTAGCTCAAATTCGTTTGGTCCAAAGGTAAAGCACGCGCTAAAGCCCTCCGCGTGTGCGATGCGCGCTAGATCTATGTATTGCTCTAGGCTAAGGTTTGCCAGCGAGCTGCCGCCAAAGCCCACGTGAAAGCCGATTATTCTTTTGTTTTTAATGCCAAGACCAGAGCAAAAGGCGTCAAACGCCGCGCTAGATCCAAGCTGCAAAAGCGGGCGGGGGAAGCTAAGATCTAAGCCACCATCAAGCGCGCTCAAAAGATCAAGGTTGTATTCAAACTCGCTCATTTTCACGCTGCTTCTTTTTTGGCGCTTGGTTTTGTTGTAAAAGATCTGCGCTAGTTTCGTCGCGGGCGCAATGCGCACAGGGACGCGCGCTAGAAAAAGCGCTAGCCCAAGCCAAAAGGTAGAAAAAAGCGTAATGGCGACGTCGGGCGCAAAGGATCTAATGGCGCGGGCGTTTTGAATGGTGCTGCCGCTATCTGTGATTACTTCGTCTATAAAATCCACATTTTGTGCGGTTTCCCTGCCAAGCGCTGACACAAACGCCGCTATGCGCGCCTTAGGGTAATGGCGCCTTAGGGCGTAAAAAACAGGCAGGGCTAGAATAAAATCGCCCAACTTGTCGTTACGAAGGACTAAGATCTTCACACCTTAAGCCCGTAGCCCTCAGGCGGCTTTGGCGTGCCGAAATAATAGCCTTGGTAGAAGTCGATGTCTAGCTCCTTCAAAGCTTGCGCGATTTCTTGGCTAGAAACAAACTCGGCAACGGTTTTGACCTTTTTCATCTTGGCAAAGTAGCAAATTGCCTTGATGATTGTTGCGCTGTCTTCGTCTTGAAGGACGGTAGAAACGATGCTGCCGTCGATTTTTATGTAGTCTATATTTAGGCGCCCGATGTTGGCAAAGTTTGAGTAGCCGCTGCCAAAATCGTCAATGGCTACCTGGCAATTGTAGTTTTTCACCATCGTTATAAACCGCTCTAAGATCTCGTAGTTTGTAATTTCTTCGGACTCTAAGATCTCAAAGGTAATTTGCGCGTCTGGGAATTTTCTAAGCCGGTTTTCTACGTAGGCAAAAATTTCTTTGTCGGCAATGTCGCTAAAAGATAGGTTTAGTGAAAAGTTAATTTCAGGGTTTAAATGCGCTATGTTAAAAACCTTCCTAGCCATTTGAAGCGTGAAAAAATTGTAAAGGTTACTTTCTTTTGCAATGCCCAGAAAAGCCATTGGTGAAAAGATGTTCCCGCTTTCGTCAATGGCGCGCGCGTTGGCTTCGTATTTTTTGATTTGCCCGTTTTTTGCGGAGATTATCGGCTGCAAATAGGGCACGATGTTATCGTTTTCTAGCGCGGTTTTGAAAAACTTTAGCTTTTCAATGTTTTCCTTATTTAAAATGAGCTGTTTTACGTCTTCTTGGTATTTTAAACACGCCTTGTGCTCTTTTTGCGCCATTCTAAGCGCGGTTTTTGTTTGGCTGTATAGCTTTCTAGGCGCAATGGCATAGCCCACAGTAAAAGAAACCGCAACGGAGATGTTTAACTCTTGGCTAAGCAGCATATTGCCCTCGTATAAAAGGCGGTTGCTTTGCAAGAGCTCGTCGTATTTTTTAATAAGTTGCGGCTCCATTGTCAAAAGCGCAAAAATATTGCCGTCTAGCTTAAAAAGTAGCACGCCTTCTTTGTCTAGGATCATTCCCTTTAAAAACGTGGTGCATTTTGCGATGAGCTCGTCGCCGATTGCGTCGCCGTAAATGGAGCAGATCTCGTCAAAGTGGTTAATTGAAACTTGCGCTACAAGCTTTTCTCTGCCGATGTTTTCGCGCAGAATTTCAAGCAAGCGGGTTTGATTTGGCAGTAAGGTAAGCGGATCTATTGTGTACGTTTTTAGCATTTTTCTTGATTCAAAAACGGGGGTTAGATCATATCTAACACTCATATAGCCAGCAATTGCGCCCTGTTTGAAAATTGGCAAAATAGTCGTGGAAATAAAATAATCAGTGCCGTTTTTGCGCCTGTTTTGAATAACGCCCTTGAAGATCTTGCCAGCCTTGAGCGTTACCCACATTTCCTCAAAAAAAGAAGCGGGCATATCCGGGTGCCTTACTATGCTGTGCGTTTTGCCTATTAGCTCTTCTCTTGAGTAGCCCGTTATCTCGCAGAAGGACTCATTAACGCAAACGATGACGCCGTTTTCATCTGTGACGGATACAATCAGGCTCTCATCAAGAACCCTTTTGCAAGTCTCGTTTATATCTTCTTGTGTTAAATTAGAACATTCCATAGCCGCGCATTATACAATTCTTTAAAAAAATTAACCAAACGTGTAAATAAAATACTCGCGCTCGTCAAAATTAAAGCTCTCCGCCAGCTTAAAGGGCGCGGGGTAGGCAGAAATAAACACGCCACGTGAGTTTAGGCGCTTTGCCAGCGAGCCAAAGAAAAGCCCCAGATCTGTATGGCTAGGCGCGTCTTGCAAAAATATGCAATCGTAGCCGCTGAAGCTATCCTTTAAATTCGTAACATCGCCTTGCCAAAAGCTAAGGCGGCTTAGATCTAGAGCGCTTGCCGTGCTTGGATCTTTGGTGCTTGGATCTTGCGCGCGCGTGCCTAGATCTTGCCCGCTAGCCCCCGCCAAAAAATCTTTCAGTTCTAAGCCAAAGCCATTCTCGCCGCCAAAGTCAATGCGCCCTTTATCCATCAGCACTTGCGGGATCTTAATCAGCCGCGCGGTAAAGTCAAGCGCCGTAACACTTTTGAAGCGCTCAAGCAGCCTAAAACTAAACGCGCCCGTGCCGCAACCTAGGTGCAAAACGCTTTCGCCGCGCGCAAAATGCGCCAAAAGTTCGTCGTATGAGCTTTGCAAATACTCCCTAAAAACGCGCTCTGAAAAGTTTAGATCCGCGTCATAAAGCGGCGTTAGGATCTTTGGCGCGGCGCTACTACAAACGTATCTAAACCCCGCGTGCTGGTAAAAATGCCGCCTAAAGGCGTAGCGGCTGCTTTTGGTCGCTTCGTTGCCCGTGCTTGCAAAACTCCCGCCTTTTATAATGTTATGGCGGTTGTCAAAGGTCGGGACGCTAAAATCGTCGTAAATTTCGTGCGTTTTAAAGCCCAAAAAGGCGTCAATTGGCGTGCTCGTCCATTGCCAAACGTTGCCGTAAATGTCGTAAAACTCGCCAAAGGAGCATTCATTGACCGCGCAAGCTGAAGCGTAACGCTCAAAGCCCACGTTGCCTTTGCCTGTGAAGATCTCTTCGCCGCCTAGCACGCTTTCATACAGCCTATGCCACATCGCTTCGCTTGGCAAGGAGATGTTTTTGCCCGATTTTTGCGATAGCCACGCGCAAAAGGCTTCGGCTTCTAGGTAATTCACTTCTGCGGGAAAATTCAGCGGCAATGGGGTCTCCTGCGTTAGGTTGCGGTAAAAAAATTCACCCGCTTTCTCCACCCAAAACACGGGGTGCTTTGCATTTTTATAGCGCTTCCACGCCCTGCCCTCCTCGCTCCAAAATTCATCGCGCGCGTAGCCGCCATCTTGCACGAAAGCCAAAAATTCGCCGTTGCTTGTTAGGTATTTTGCCGCTTCAAAGGGGGCTAGTTCTTCTTCATAAACGCCGTATTCGTTATCCCAGCCATAAAGCGCGCTACCCTGCTCCTTGCCAAGCCGCACAAGGCCGCCACTCACTTTTATGAGCTCATTCTCTGGCGCGCTAGCGTGCGCGTTTGCGGGAGCGGGCGTGAAAAAGCCGTTATCCTTTATAAACCTAAGATCTAGCTGGCGGTGGAGCACGCTTGAAGTTTCTATGTGGATCTTCTCGTGCTCGATGCCCATCAAAATCACCCAAAAATCGTCATTCCAGCCAATCGGTAGTGCTAGCGGCGTGCGCTCTATAACTTCTAGCACAAGATCCCTAACGCGCGCGCGGTAACTCTTGACTTCTTGCACGCTAGGCCAAGCGTAATTGTTCGGGTTTAGGTCGTCCCAGCTCATTTCATCAACGCCGATGGCAAAGATCTTCTCAAAAAACGGATTGACCCTTTGGTGAATGAGCCCCTTTAAAAACATCTTATTCACGTAAAAACACGCCGTGTGGCCGTAGTAAAAAATCAGCGGGTGGCGCAGGGGCTCTGGCTGCTCGTAAAAGGCTTCGTCGCTAGCAAAGATCTCAAAAAGCTTCTCAAAAAGCGCGTAAGTTTTCAAAAAATAATCTTTAATTTCTGCCTTTGACGTCTTGCTAAGATCTAGGGGCAAACTCGCGTAATCTTTCAACATAGCCTTCCTTTAAAAATGTGTAAGTTTAGTATTTTTTGATAAAGCTTTGCTATAATCACCGCCAACTTTAACTGGGCTGGTTATGCAAAAAATTATTTTACTTTTAGCTTTCTTATTGTCCCTAAACGCCGCGCAATTAATCCCGCTTGAAGCCGTGAATAAACAAGAAGTAAGCGTTAGAGCCCCCGCCGCAAAAATCGGGCAAGAAGCTTTCATTATTAGAAAAAACGGCGAGCTGGAAGTCATCGGCTACGAATGCCTTTGCAAAAGCGCGCACGGCGGGCTTGCAACTTTTACGTGTGAAAAAATCAAAACCCTAAGCCAAGACGCAATGCCAAGCGTTTCTTTTGAGATCACAAAGGGAGATTTTTTGCTTTTAGATCCTTTCAGCGCGCGCGGCTTGCTAATTGCGCCTAGCCAAGAAGCGTATTTAAACGCCAAAAAACAGCTAGCGGATTTTGAGCTAACGCACCCCGATGTTTTTGCGCTTGAGCTTTTGAAAAATAACAACCCCTTTCCCGCCAAAAAAGACTTCGCCGCCATTTGCGAGCAATACTACATAAGCCGCGTGATCTTTGCGCTAGATGACAGCGCCACCGTTGTTTTTTGCAAGAGTTTTAAAAAGGACAAGATCCTAAGCCTAAGGCGCTTAAGTGCGCCAGAGAGCGTCATCAAGCCGTTTTTTCATCAGCTCCCGCAGATAAAAAAGGGCTTTTTTAGGTTTTTTGGAGATAAAGAAATCGGCGATTTTAACACCTACTATAACGGGCTAATCAATGCTAACAACTAAAGATCTTGACTACTTCCAAAGTGTGCTTGGCAAAGAAAATTGCTATTTTGACACCGCGCACCGCCTTGCGTATTCTTACGACGCCACGCGCAAAACGCTTTTGCCAGACGGCGTGCTTTTCCCGCGCGATGAAAACGACGTATCCAAGATCTTGAAGTATTGCAACGAGCGCCAAATTATCATCGTCCCACGCGGGGCGGGCAGCGGTTTTACAGGCGGCGCTTTGCCCGCAAAGGGCGGGATTGTGCTTGCCTTTGAAAAACATATGAATAAGATCTTAGAAATAGACAAAGAAAATCTCGTCGCGCGCGTTCAGCCGGGCGTAATTAACCGCGATTTTCAGCGCGAAGTAGAAAAAATAGGGCTTTTTTACCCACCCGATCCCGCTAGCCAAGACTACTCAAGCCTTGGCGGGAATGTGAGTGAAAACGCCGGCGGAATGAGAGCGGCAAAATACGGGATAACAAAAAACTTCGTTATGGCGCTTCGCGCGGTGCTACCAAACGGTGAAGTCATACGCGCGGGCAAAAAAACAATCAAAGACGTCGCGGGCTATAACATCGCTGGGATCTTAATCGCCAGCGAAGGGACGCTAGCCGTAATAACTGAAATCACGCTAAAGCTAATCCCAAAACCGCGCCTAAGATCCACCGCACTTGGGATCTTTAAAAGCGTCGATGACGCAATGCAAGCCACGTTTAAGACCTTTCAAGAAGGCGTAACGCCCGTTGCGATGGAGTTTTTAGACAACCTAACGATAAACGCCGTAGAGCAAAAATACGCCAAAGGCTTGCCAAGAGATGCGGGCGCGATTTTAATCACCGACGTTGATGGCAATGTAGAACAGCAAATAAATTACGAGCTTGAAAAAATAGAAAAGATCTTTGCCGCTTGCGGGGCTCTTGGCTTTCGCCGCGCGCAAAACGCACAGGAGCAAGAAGAGATTTGGTTTGCTAGGCGAAATGCGTCGCAATGCATAACTGTCTATGGCGCAACGAAATTAAACGAGGATATTACCGTCCCAAGATCTGCGCTGCCCGCACTTTTAAAAAAAATTGGCGAAATTGGCGAAAAATACGAGCACAAGATCCCCTGCTTTGGGCATACAGGCGATGGAAACGTGCACGTGAATGTGATGACGAACAAAAACAATACCGCTATGTATCTAAAGGCGGAAAAGGCGATTGTGGAGATCTTCAAGGCGGCGGTGGAGCTAGATGGCACGCTAAGCGGCGAGCACGGCATAGGGCTATCCAAAGCGCCTTATATGGAAATGGCTTTTACGGGGGCTGAAATGGATCTTTTTAGGGCGATCAAAAAGACCTTTGATCCAAACAACATTCTAAATCCAAGTAAAATGGGTTTATGATTGTTTTGATACTATTATCAACAAATAAAAGAAAGTGGCAGGTATGCTTGATATAATCGTAATTTCTCTTGTGATTGTCCTTGGGCTAAAGGGGATCTTTAACGGCTTAATCAAAGAGCTCTTTGGCTTGATTGGCATCGTGGGCGGGATCTTTACCGCTTCTAGGTTTTGCAATGAAGTAGGCGCGGCGCTGAAAACCTTTGCGCCCTTTATTGAAAGCGGGACGGCAACGTGTTTGGCGGGCTTTAGCGTTACGTTTTTGGCGTTTTGGCTGGCGTCTTATATGGCGGGAATGCTACTTAAAAAGATCCTAAAGCTCTCCGGGCTTGGCTTGCTTGACGCCGCCGCGGGTGCTATATTTGGGGCGTTTAAGATCTTTTTTATCTTTGGCATTATCGCTTACGCAATCGAGCACGTGGGCTTTTTGAATATGGCGTCGCTGGCAAAGGGCAGCAAGGTGTATCCGCTTTTGCATAAGACGGGGGCGTTTATTATGAGCCTTGATAACGACGGCAAAATCAAGCAAAAGGCAATGGACGGCGCGAAAGAATTGCAAGAAAAAATGGAAACTAGCGATGTGAGCGACGAAGAAATGCAAGAGTTAAAAAACAAGGCAAAAGATCTATCCGTAAAGGATCTAGAACAAATGATAAAACTAAAACAAAGGGAATCAAATGAAAATGACGAAAGATGAAAAAAAAGAGTTTGAAACTCTAATGGACGATTTTAGGGCGATTTTGAAGCGAAATACGCTCAAGATCACAAGGCAGCGCGACGCGATTTTAGAGACTATTTTTACCGCAAAAGAGCACTTCACGCCTGAAAAGCTCAATCAAATGGTGGCGCATAATTTTCCGCATTTAAAGGTAGGAATTGCGACGATTTACAGAACGCTTCTTTTGCTAGAGAGCGAAGGAATTGTAACGTCCATTTCATTTGGCGCAAACGGCAAAAAATACGAATACGGCAAAAAAGAGCACCACGACCATATGATCTGCGATGAATGCGGCAAGCTGATTGAATTTTACGACGACACAATCGAGCAAAAGCAAATCGACGTTGCCGCCAAGTATAACTTCAAGATCCGTAGCCATTCTATGCAAATTCACGGCACGTGCAAGGAATGCCAAAAAACAAGCGGCAAGGGTAATAATTGAAATTTTTTGACAACGAATACATACAAAAAAGAATAGAAAAAGCGGGCGCGCTAAGAGATCTTGGGCTAAACCCCTACTCCAACGAATGCGCCAAAAACGCAAGCGTGGCGGAGTTTATAGAAAAATTTTCGCATTTAAAAGAACCAGAAGCCAAAGACGAGACGGCAGATCTTACCCTTGCGGGGCGCATTAAATTTTTGCGCCTAATGGGTAAGGCAAATTTTGCAAAGGTAGAAGACGAAACGGGCGCAATCCAGATCTACTTTTCAAAAGACAGCATTGGCGAAGAAACCTTTGGCAAGCTCAAAAAAAACGTAGAAGTCGGCGACATAATAGAAGTGCAAGGCTACCCCTTTGTTACCAAAACCTCCGAGCTCTCCGTGTATGTAAAGCGCCTAAAGCTTTTGACAAAATCAATAGCGCCGCTGCCTGAAAAATTCCACGGGCTTGTGGATAAGGAGCTGCGCTACCGCCAACGCCACCTAGATCTTATAATGAACGATGACGTGCGAAAAACTTTCGTGCTTAGATCTAGAATAATCAGCCTTGTTAGAAAATTCTTTGAAGCAAAGGGGTTTTTAGAAGTAGAAACGCCAATGCTCCACCCAATAGCAGGCGGCGCAAACGCAAAGCCCTTTGTTACGTTTCATAACACGCTTGGCGTCGAGCGCTTTTTGCGGATTGCGCCAGAGCTTTACCTAAAGCGCTTAATCGTCGGCGGCTTTGAAGCTGTTTTTGAGCTCAACCGCAACTTCCGCAACGAGGGTATGGATCTAACGCACAACCCCGAATTTACCGCCATCGAATTTTACTGGGCGTATAAAACCTACGAAGATCTCATAAGCCTGACGCAGGATTTTTTTGCTTATTTGATACAAAACTTAGGGCTTAGGGCGCAAATTGCCTTTGGATCTTGCGTGGTGGATTTTTCGCGCTTTGAGCGATACACCTACGATGAAGCGCTGGTTAAGATCGCTGGCTTTACGCAAGATGAGCTTTCATCAAAAGAAACCCTAGCGCGCGCGGCGGGCGCTAAAGATCTAAAAATAGAAAATATCAGCAAGCTTAGCCTGGGGCATTTAAAGGCCGCCATTTTTGACGCTTGCGTAGAAGACAAGCTCATTAATCCAACGTTCATCACGGATTTTCCCGTTGAGATCTCCCCGCTTGCGCGCCGAAGCGACAAAAACAAAGACATCGTGGAGCGCTTTGAGCTTTTCATCGCGGGCAAGGAGCTTGCCAACGGCTTTAGCGAGCTAAACGATCCTTTGGATCAATACGAAAGATTTAAAGCGCAAGTAGAAGCCAAAAATAGTGGCGACGATGAAGCGCACCAAATGGACGAGGACTACGTCCGCGCGCTTTCTTACGGTATGCCGCCAACCGCGGGCGAGGGCATTGGCATTGATAGGCTCGTGATGCTACTCACGCAAAACGAATCCATTAAAGATGTAATATTTTTCCCGGCGATGAAGCCCGAAAAGGACGAAAGCAAATGAGTGATTTTTTAGAAAAAGAGGACGCGGAGGTTTTTCTAGCTGCGCAAAAAGAGCACGAGCGCCAAGAAACAAACCTTGAAATGATAGCAAGCGAGAATTTTACATACCCAGCCGTTATGCAAGCGCTTGGCTCGGTTTTTACAAACAAATATGCAGAGGGCTACCCTAGCAAGCGCTACTATGGCGGTTGCGAAAATGCAGACGCGGTGGAGCAGCTAGCAATAGACCGCGCTTGCCGCTTGTTTGGCTGCCGCTTTGCCAACGTTCAGCCGCATTCAGGCAGCAGCGCAAATTTGGCTGTTTTTGCCGCGCTGCTTAAGCCTTACGACAAGATCTTAGGTATGGATCTAAGCCACGGCGGGCATTTAACGCACGGCTCAAAGGTCAATTTCACGGGCAAAAATTACCAAAGTTTTTTCTATGGCGTCGATGAAAACGGGCTCATTGATTACGATGAAGTAGAAAAAATCGCAACGCTCGTTAAGCCGCAGATCTTGGTGTGCGGGTTTTCGGCGTATTCGCGGGTGCTAGACTTTGCGCGCTTTAGGGCGATTGCGGATAAAGTGGGCGCGCTTTTGATGGCGGACATCGCGCACGTTGCAGGACTTGTGGCAGCGGGCGAGTATCCAAGCCCCTTTCCGAACGCGCACGTTGTTACGACGACGACGCACAAAACGCTTCGAGGCCCGCGCGGGGGCGTGATCTTAACAAACGATGAAGCACTGGCTAAAAAAATCAACAGCGCAGTTTTCCCGCAAACGCAAGGCGGCCCGCTTGTGAATGTCATCGCGGCAAAGGCGGTTGGCTTTGGCTACAACCTGCGCCCTGAGTGGAGAGAATACGCAAAAGCCGTTAAGAAAAACATCAAAAAGCTAGCGGACGTGCTCACAGCGCGCGGGTTTGATATCGTCAGCGGGGGGACGGATAATCATCTCGTGCTCGTTTCATTTTTAAACAAAACCTTTAGCGGCAAGGACGCAGAAGAAGCGCTTGGGCGCGCTGGGATCACCGTGAATAAAAACACCGTCCCGCGTGAAAACAAAAGCCCATTTATTACAAGCGGGATCCGCATAGGCTCAGCAGCGCTCACAGCGCGCGGAATGGGCGAAGCCGAGTTTGAATACATCGCGGGCAAAATAGCCGACGTGCTGGATAATATTGGCGACGAAGCCTTGCAAGCGCGCATAAAAGCGGAGATCGCAAGCTTTGCGGCACGCTTTAAGATCTATGAAAGTTCTACGTTTTGATGAGCCCGAATGATCTTAGTCTGATAAAAATGCAAGTTTCGCATTATTGGTTGAAGCAGGACAAAAAAGAAAAGGTGGTGCATAACGGCAAGATCTTCTACGACGGCTTTGCGCGCGTGGATAGCCAACTCACAGCTGGCGTGATTAACGATCACCTAAGCAAGAAAATCACCGTCGCGCACTCGCTTATTTTGCCCGGCGATAAAGTAGAAAACATCGTCTTTGATTACAACGGCTACTACCCGCAAAAGTTCTACCACCGCGCGCAATTGCTCCTGCGCGAAGAAGGCTTTATTAACTTCACAGCCTACGAAAGCGCCACGCCAAATCACTTGCACCTGTATCTCCACAAGGGGCATACGACGCTAAGCGAGGCGTATCAAATCGCCAAAGTGCTCTCAGGCAAGCTCGCGCAAAAAATGCCCGTGCAGTGGAGAATGTATCCAAACGCGGATCTGCCGCCGCAATTTAACATCTTGACCCTGCCGTATGAAGTTTATGCAAAAGAAAGGGGCGCTAGCTGGTCTAGGCATATGTAAAATGACATCGCTAAAAATAAACAACACAGAATTTAAAAACTTTGACATCACCGCAAAAGCGCTTATGGAGAGCTACCTAGAAGAGCTTTCGTTAAACATCAGCGACTACACCTTTGCAGCAAATTACATCTGGCTAAGCGGCGCGGCGGGCTTTTACGCAATCATCGAAGACACCTTTTGCCTATTCATTTTAAACGGCGGGGAGCTATCGATGATGCTGCCGCCAATTGGCAAAAGGGGCAACCTGCTAAAGGCGATTGACAAATGCTTTGAGCTGATGAACGCAAACAATTCAAGCATTTATTATTCGCGCATTGATTACGTTCATAAGGATATTTTGGAGTGCTTCATCGGCACAGAAGCTGAGATCTTTGAAACGCTAGAGGGCTACATCGTGGAGAAAAAGCTCGCTGATTACGTCTATGCAACGGACGATTTAATCAGCCTAACGGGCAACTCCTACAAGAGCAAGCGCAATGAAATTAACCACTTCAAAAAGGCGCACGAGAGCTACAAGATAGAGATCCTAAACTCCAAAAAGCACGGCACGCTCATCATAGATCTGTTCAACAAATGGGTGAGCGACAGAATGCACTATATGCCAAAAGAAGAAATTGACCCCTTTTTAGACGGTATGTATCTGGAAAAAACGGCGATAAAACGGCTCATAAAAGACTACGACAAACTGGATTTAATCGGCGTCGTGCTTTACATCGGCAACGAGATCAAGGGCTTTAGCGTGGGCGAGCGCATAAACAAAGACACCGCAAGCGTCATCATAGAAAAAACAGACTTCGCCGTGCTTGGTTGCGCGCAATTTATCTTCCGCGAATTTAGCAAGATCTTAAAGGAGCACTACGGCAGCGAGTATATAAACGTGGGCGACGATATGGGCTTTGAAAACCTAAAAAAAGTAAAAATGTCCTACCGTCCAAAGTTCATCATTCCAAAATACAGTATTTATCAAAAACTCTGATGTGCGAATTTCTAAAAAGTAACGCCTTTTTGCCGGTGCTAGCCGATCTTGAGACGGCTTGCTTTAGCCAAGATGAATACCCGCTAGATCTTAGAGCCATTGCGCGGTTTATACAAAAAAACGAAGTCGTTGCGATTATACAAGACGGCAAGTTGCTTGCTTACGCGGTCATCATACGTTACCAAAGGGTGCTTAGGATCTACTCCATTGCCGTAGATCCGGCGCAAAGGCGCAAGGGGTATGGCGAGCAGCTCATCGCGTTCATTGTAAAAGCCGCTAGAAAGCTTCGAAAAAGAAGCGTTATGCTAGAAGTCAAGGCAAGCAACGAGCCCGCAATTTGCCTGTATGAAAAAATGGGCTTTCAAAAAACAAAGATCTTGACAAAATACTATGCAGACGGCGCGGACGGCATAAAAATGATAAAAAAACTTAAAGAATAAAAGTTTATACTAGCGCGATTTATTTCGCCTTTTAAAGGGGACTTATGCAAAAAAACGAACTAAACGACATCTTGCTTCATCAAAAAAAAGACAAAAAAGATAAGGGTAACGTGCTGCTTGTGATTGCGGCGGTTTTAATCGTATTTTTTCTAGGAATTATCGGCTACAAAATAATCTCTCAATCCTCAAACGGTAAAAACACGCTCCCAACGCAAAACAAAATAGCCGCAAAAAGCGATGATTTTAACGTCGTAACGCCAAAGCAAGAGCCAATAGATCCAGTGGATAAGCCAAAAACAGAAGAAGATCTGCTAGATGAGCGGATCTCAATGATTAAAAAAAGCTTTGACGAAGACGTGAAAAAAGAAAAAGATCTTAAGAGCGAGCAAGCCAAAACCGCACCAAAGGTAGAAGAAAAGCCAAAGCCTAGCGCCAAAAAAGACGCACAAAACGCGCCGCTAGCAACGCCTAGCACGCCAAAGCGCGCGGACAAACCAAAGCAAAAGCAGCCGCAAAACGCGCAAAGCACGCAAACAGCGCCAAACGCGCAACGCACACCGCACGCCGCAAACGCACCTAAAAAACCGGCAAAAGATCCAAAAGCACAAAGGCAAAAGCCGCAAATCGTGCAGCACAAAAAAGACAAATTCTACATTCAAGTGGCGTCGTTCGTGCGCAAGCCAAACGCCGAAATTACCAAGCTAATCCAAGACAGGGGCTACAAATACGTGCTAAGAAGCGTTGATGTGGATAACAAAAAATATATCCGCCTTTACGTTGGGCCATACAGCACAAAAGACGAAGCGATGGGCGCGATGGATACTGTTAGCAAGGATCTTGGGCTAGAAAACGCCTTCGTAAAACAAGACTACTAATTGCAAAAATACGCGGTTTTTGGCAATCCTATCGCGCACTCGCTCTCGCCGCTTTTGCATAACGCGGCCTTTGGCGCACTCAAAATAAACGCGTATTACGACAAGATCTTGTTGCAAGCGGGAGCTAGCATTAGTGATGAATTCAGGGCGCAAAACCTAAGCGGGGCAAACATCACCGTCCCTTTTAAAGAGCGCGCTTACCGCGATGCCGACGTCATAGACGAAATGGCGCAAGAAATACGCGCGGTGAATACTTACGTTTTAAAATCCGGCAAAATCCACGCCTACAACACCGACGCAATGGGCTTTTTCATCTCCGCAAGCTCAAAGCGAGGCTTTAAAAACGCGCTAGTTATTGGCGCGGGCGGGACGGCAAAGGCAATCGCTACCGTGCTAAGGCGCGAAAAAAAGGACGTTTTCATCGTTAATCGCAGCAAGGAAAAGCTGGATTTTTTTATCGCGGGCGGCTTTAGGGCGGATTTGAGCCAGCGGCTTGATTACTTTGATTTTGACCTTGTCATAAACACGACAAGTGCCGGGCTAAAAGACGAGCTTTTGCCCTTACCAAACGACAAACTAGAAAGCCTAGCAGCGCGCAAGCCATTTTTTTTTGACGTCATTTACGGCAAGCAAACGCCATTTTTGCGCTTTGCACAGCGCGCGGGGCTACCCTTTTGCGACGGGCTTGATATGCTCCTTTGGCAAGGCGCCCTTGCCTTTTGCCACTTTCAAGAAGCGCAGGACGTGCAACAAATCCACTCCATAATGGAGCGCGCCATTTTGGCAAAAGGCGCCACGCTTTAGAAAGAGCAAGCCCCACGCGCCCAAATCTTGAGAGCTTTTCGCCAGCTTAAACCTAGCGCGCTTACAAGCCACGCATAAAGAGCGCGCCCAAGATCCGCGCAAGACTTTGGCGCAAGCACGTAGATCTACTCCAACTCACGGCAAAAAAATCCTGAAGTGGCACACAGATCTTTGCTTGGCTAGCGCTTAGATCTTTGGCAAAGCTGGTGCTTGGATCTTGATGCTTGCGTGGCTTGGCATTAAAGATCTTTGGCGCGGCTATGCTTTTTGCCTACGCGCTAAACTTTGTGGCGCTAAAAATA
>CAUTXO010000029.1:0-17983 GCA_963542625.1 uncultured Helicobacteraceae bacterium
CCACCATAAACCACCATAAACCACCATAAACCACCATAAACCACCATAAACCACCATAAACCACCGCCAATCAGCAAACAATCAGCTGCCAATTCCCCGCAAAACCGCTGCAAATCCGCTGCAAGATCCGCAAGGCGCATTCGCTGCAAACTCAAGTGCTTACACAAAAATATTCGTTAGCAAATCCTTAATTTGCGCTAGGTCAAAGCGCTCGTGCTGCTTTTGCTTTAAAAAGCCGTTAAAGGCGCCCTTGCGTTTGATTGCCTCGTCTAGCTCCCTATCGCTGCCTTGATTATACGCCCCGATGCGTATTAGAACCTCGTTTTCTTTTAGGAGCGAGTAAAGGCGGCGGAAGTTTTGCGCTAGGTTTTTTTGGCGCTCGTCACATAGGTCGTTAAAAAGCCGCGAAACCGACGAAAGCACGTCGATAGGCGGGTAAATGCCGTAATCTGTGAGCGCGCGGCTTAGCACGATGTGCCCGTCTAGTATGGATCTTGCTTGGTCGGCCACTGGGTCGCTCATATCGTCGCCCTCAACTAGCACCGTGAAAAACGCCGTAATTGTGCCAAGCCCTATCTCCTTGCCCGCGCGCTCCATTAGCTGTGGCATCACCGCAAAAACAGACGGCGGGTAGCCCTTCGTCGTCGGCGGTTCGCCTAGCGATAGCCCAATCTCGCGCTGCGCCATCGCAAAACGCGTTACGCTATCCATCATAAAAAGCACGTCGTGGCCCTGCGCTTTGAAAAACTCCGCCACCGCCATCGCGCTAAAAGCGCCGTATTTGCGCAGCAGCGGGCTATCGTCGCTCGTGGCGGCAACGATGACGGTGTTTGTTAGATCCCCGCCTAGGTTGTTTTGAATGAATTCTGGGATCTCGCGCCCGCGCTCGCCAATTAGCGCGACGACTTTTATCGGCACGCTCACGCCGCGCACAATCATTCCCATTAGCGTGGATTTCCCGACCCCGCTACCAGCAAAGATCCCCATCTTTTGCCCAAGCCCGGTCGTGATGAGCCCGTCAATTGTTTTAATGCCCGTTGTCAAAATGTCCTTAATAAGCGCCCTTTGCATAGGTTTTATCGGCTGGCGCATAATCGGGATAAAGTCTGTTGGCGTAATGGGCGGCTTGCCATCAAGAGGGTTCATCAGCGGATCCACAACGCGCCCAAGCAGGCTAGGCGCTACGCCAATTTGCAAGCCCTTATCGAGAGAAAGGATCAGATCCCCGATTTTTATGCCCTCTATAAACGAAAAGGGCGAGATAAAAAATTCGTCTAGATCTACCTGCGTTACCATCGCGTAGGTTTTTGCCCCAGCCCCCGCACCGCGCGCGACTTCTACGATGTCTCCAATCCCAACGGCTAGCCCGCGCCCCACAATATACGTGCTGCTGATTTTTGCCACAAGCCCGAAGGCTGGCGATAGGTTTTTGTTTTTTATTTTTGCTCTTAAAGCTTGTAGTGGCATAGCTTATTGGCTGATTTTCATCTTGGAATTTTCTTGCATTTTCACGCCCGCACCTTTAGAAGCGGCAATTATAGCTTAAACAAATATAAGCTAAAATCGCCCACTATTTCTACAAATCAAAGAGGTCATATGAAGATTAAGTCAAGTAAAATAGACGAGGCAAACGCAAAAATTTCTGCGGAAATTTCAAGCAGCACCTTTGAGGCGACGTTTGAAAAAATTACAAAAGATCTAGCAAAAAGGGCAAACATTGCCGGCTTTCGTAAGGGCAAGGTGCCAAGCGTTTTGATTAAAAAACGATACAAAGAGCAGATCGAGCAAGACACAAAAAACGATTTGCTAAAGCAGGTTTTAGATGGCGGGCTAAAGGAGCTTGAGAATAAAAACGTCATTGGCGATCCAATCGCGCTTAGCTTTGAGAAAAAGGGCGAGATTTACACCACAGAAATTCAGCTAGGGCTAAGGCCTGCCATAGATCTTGGCGACTACCTAGCGCACGTGCCGTCTCTTGAGAAGATCTCAGTAGGCGCAAAGCAAGTTGATGAGCGGCTTTCTAAGATAGCTAGAAGTTTTGCCACGCCGCAAAAAACAAAAGATGACGCGGTGCTAAAAAGCGGCGACGTTGCCGTGATTGATTTTGAAGGCAAGATTGACGGCAAGGCGTTTGATGGCGGGACGGCAAAAAATTACCGGCTTGAGATTGGATCTGGCAACTTCATAGCTGGCTTTGAAGACGGGCTTGTTGGTATGAAAAAGGGCGAGAAAAAAAAGATCCCGCTTACGTTTCCAGCGGACTACCACGCCGCAGAACTTGCCAGCAAGGCTAGCGTTTTTAGCGTGAGCCTTAACGATATAGAAACGCTTGATGTGCCCGCGTGCGATGACGCGCTAGCGCAAAAGATCTTGCCTAACGACAAGGAAGCGAGCATTAAAAAGGTTAAAGATCTTTTACAAACCGAGCTTGAAGTGCAAGAACGCGACAAGATCTTTAACGAAAAACTAAAAGACGAATTGACGCAAAAGCTGCTTGACGCGTATAAATTTGACCTACCAAGCGCGATTGTGGATCAAGAGATTAACTACCAGCTCAACGTAAAACTAAGGCAGATGAAAGAGGACGAGCTAAAGGCGTTAAACGATGAAAAAATCGCAAAACTAAAGGACGAGCTAAGGCCAGACGCGCAAAAAAGTGTCAAGATTACGCTCATTATAGACGCTTTTTCAAAGGAGCTTGGCGTTAGCGTTAGCGATAGAGAAGTAGAGCAGATCCTGTATTACGAAGCTATGCAAATGGGCTCAAACCCAAAGGAGCTACTAGATCTTTACAGATCTAACAATATGATAGGCTTTGTTAAGATGTCAATTATTAAAGATAGGGTTTTAAAGGCGCTTGTGGATAAGAAAAACCCGTTGGCTACTAAGGATCCTGAGAGTAAGCCAGCAAAAACAAAGGAAGCAAAAGAGCTTAGCCACGGCAAGGACAGCAAAGGCGCCAAAGATCCAGCAAGCGCGGGCGGTGCAAAAAGCGCGGATAGCGCAAAAAATGCCGCTAGTGCAAAGGTAGGCGGCACGAAAAAGGACGGCAAATAATGTATATTCCTTACGTCATTGAGCGCACGGGACGGGGCGAACGCAGCTATGATATTTACTCGCGTCTCTTAAAAGATCGCATTGTAATGCTAAGCGGCGAGATTGACGACAACGTCAGCGCGTCTATCGTGGCGCAACTTTTGTTTTTAGAAGCCGAAGATCCAGCCAAGGATATTTACTTATACATTAATTCGCCAGGCGGCGTCGTTACAAGCGGTATGGCGATTTACGACACAATGAACTACATAAAGCCCGCCGTTGTTACCATTTGCATAGGTCAGGCGGCGTCTATGGGCGCGTTTTTGCTTAGCTGCGGTGAAAAGGGCAAGCGTTACGCCCTGCCAAACGCGCGCATTATGCTCCACCAGCCACTAGGCGGCGCGCAAGGTCAAGCAAGCGACATCACCATTCAAGCCGACGAAATCAACAGAATTAAAAAAACGCTCAACGAGATCTTGGCAAAAAACACGGGCAAGGCGCTAAACATCATAGAAAAGGACACGGACAGAGACTTTTTTATGAGCGCGGCGCAGGCGGTGGAATACGGCGTGATTGACGAAGTCGTTACTAGGAGCAACAAACAGCAATGATCCTAGACATCGTGGTTTATCCGGACAAGCGGCTAAAAAGCATTAGCAAAAAGGTTGAAGTTTTTGACGATGGCTTGCACCGCTTGCTTGACGATATGTATGAAACGATGCTTTCAAAAAACGGCATAGGGTTAGCGGCGGTGCAAGTTGGCGTGGCAAGGCGGATCTTGATTGTAAATATCCCGCGTGAGGACGAGAAGATCTACAAAGAAGATCTGCTAGAGATTATAAACCCGGAGATCGTAGAAGCAAACGGCGAAGTGCTCTTTCAAGAGGGTTGCCTTAGCGTGCCGTCGTTTTTTGAAGAAGTTACGCGCGCGCAGGCGATTACGCTAAAGTTTTTTGACAGAAACGGCGCAGAGCAAACGCTAAAGGCAGACGGCTTGCAAGCAATCGCCATTCAGCACGAGATAGACCACCTAAACGGCATTGTTTTTGTAGAAAAACTCCCTATGCTAAAACGCAAAAAGTTTGAAAAAGAGTGGAAAAAGACGCACGGGAAGTAAAAAAGATCCTTTCAGCCACGCTTGAAGGGATAGACGCTTTTGCCATAGAAATAGAAGCAAGTCTCACAAAGGGCTTGCCAAATTTTGCGATAGTTGGAATGGCGGACGAAGCCATCAAAGAAAGCCGCGAGCGCGTGAAATCCGCCTTGTTGCTTAACGATTTTTCTTTTCCGCCGCTTCGCATAACCGTCTCCCTAACCCCAGCGGACAAAGCCAAAAAGGGCAGCCATTTTGACTTACCCATAGCCGTGCTCCTTGCGCTTGAAACCAAGCAAAACCGTATGCAAGACGTGTTTTGCTTTGGCGAGCTAGGGCTAGACGGCAGGGTAAGATCCACAGACTCCATCTTTGCCATCGTGCTCTCCCTTGCCACCAAGCGCAAAAATTTAAAAGTGCTCGTGCCGCAAGACATCGCGTCTAAAGTCTCGATGATCTTTGGCGTGGAAGTTTTTGCCGTGCAAAGCTTGCAAGAAGCGGTGGAATTTTTTAGCGCCAGCGCGCCTGCAAACGCCTTAGAGCACAGCCTGCCCGATTACGAATTTTTAGAAGCGGGCGAGCGATATTACTTCACGCGAGATTTTGAGCTAGATTTTAAAGACGTAAAGGGCCAAGAAGACGCCGTGCGCGCGGCGCTTATTAGCGCGGTTGGCTTTCACAATATTTTGTTTATCGGCAGCCCTGGTAGCGGAAAAAGTATGATTAGCAAACGCCTGCGCTACATTTTGCCGCCTATGAGCCTTGCGGATATTCTTTTTTGCGCCAAGTTGCAGTCGCTCTCAAGCCGCGAGTTTGGCTTTGCGCCCTTGCGCCCCTTTAGATCCCCGCACCACACGGCGACGAAATCGAGCATTTTTGGCGGCGGCACAAAGGAAGCAAGCATTGGCGAGATTGCGCTAGCTAGCCGCGGGATCTTGTTCTTTGACGAGCTGCCGCACTTTGGCAAAAGCACGCTAGAAGCTATGCGCGAGCCGCTTGAAGACCGCCATATGCTCGTCTCACGCGTCAATTCAAAAATCGACTACGAAACGGATTTTTTGTTTGCGGGCGCGATGAACCCTTGCCCCTGCGGCAATTTGCTAAGCACTAAAAACGAATGCAGGTGCAGCGATTTGGAAATTGCGAGATACAAAAACAAGCTCTCTGAGCCTTTTTTAGATCGCATAGATCTTTTCGTGCAGATGAGCGAAGCGGATCTCTGGCAGCAAGCCTCGTATTCATCGGCGGCTATGCAAGAAGCGGTGCTAGCGGCATTTGCCTTGCAAAAGCAGCGCGGGCAAAAGCATTTTAACTCGCGCCTTAGAGAGAGCGAGATTGAAACCTTTTGCGTTATGGACGCCGCCGCGGCTACCACGCTGCAAAAAGCAGCGCTAAACTTCGGGCTTAGCCAACGCGCGGCAAATAAGATCCGCAAAGTTGCACGCAGTATAGCCGACCTTGCCGCTGCCCCCGTTATTACCGAGCGCCACGTTATAGAAGCGCTTTTTTACAGAAAACGCTAAGGCTTAGGCACAAAACTAGCTTGGCTGATTTAAAAATTTCTGCCGCGAGCCCGTGCCGCCTAAGCCAACTGTAAGTTTTGCCTTGCAAACCACGCCGCCGCAAGCGCACCACCTAGCTTCACCATAAGCACGATCTTGCTTTGTGACTTAACCCACACACACGCCCAGTTTTACCATAGGCGCTATTCTTGTTTTGCAAATCACGTGCACAGCTTAAGCGCAAATCAAATCTCACGCGCTCAAGCCCTTATGATCCTTACTTTGTGAAACCAGCCCAGCCTTACTCTACTGTGATTTTGCTTTGCAAAACCCTGCTGCCAAACTCAATTGCAAAACCAAATCAGCGCCACTTAAACCACAACCACCGCGCGCTAGATCTATTCTTGCACCATAGCTTTGAACTTTGCTTAGATCTTCGCTAAACCAGGCTTCACACTAGCATCGTACTCAGCTCAAGACCTTTCACCAAAAACACACCATCAAACAAACCAAAACTCATTGAGAGCATTTTTATAATTCAGCACCCGCAAAACCGTCCGCAAACGTGCCTGCTAGATCCTAGCTTTACCAGCCGTTGCGCTTTGCCCTAAAAGCTAAGCTCCATATTCACTTTGTAATTTCTCCCGGCTGAGTAAAATCTGTTTAACCCCTTGCCATTTTCTTGGTTTATTAGGTTGCTTGTGCCAAAGGACTTCACAGATCTTGCCTGCTCCCACGTTAGGTATTTTTTGTTTGTTATGTTGTAGATCCCGCCGCGCAAGGTCAAGTTTTTCTGCGGTTTGACGTAAGCAATCAAATCAAAAAGCGTGTAAGCGCCACTTCTATACGCCTTGCTCGTGTCTTTTATCTTGCTGCCTTTTACTATTTTGTCTTTTTGCTGCTCCTCTTGCCAATACATATTGTATGTGTCTTGCGCGCGCTTGGCGGCAACGCTTGTGATGTAAAGATCCGCGCCAAAGCTTTTGCCGCTGTATCCAAGATCTAGCACAGACGTTGCCGGCTGTATGGCATTCATAGCAATCTCGCCTTCTTTTTTGCTTTTGTTACCCTGCATACGCCCCTTTTGGTTAGTGTATTTAACCCCAACGTAAAAGCCGTCTAGCCTTGAATCAAAGGGCTTTAGGTTTAGCATAGAATTTAGCTCAAAGCCTTTTACGTAGGCGCTTTTTCTGTTGATGTTTTGATACAAAGAAAATTCAAGCCCCTTTCCAGGGATGAGCTGCCTTGTGCCCTTGTAGTCAAGATCTATAAAGTTTTCGTAGTCGGTTCTAAAAGCGCTTGCCGTGGCAAAGCCCCAAGATCCATAAAACGTAGCGGCGGCTTCTTTTGTCTTGCCAATCTCGGCTTTTAGGTCACTATTTGGCAAGATGGTAAAGTCTGGATGCCTAAACGTAAAATAAATTTCATCTGCCGTTGGGCTCCTAAAGCCCTTACTGTATTTTGCCCCGATGCGCAAAAAATCGAGCGGATCTAAGTTTAGCGTCAGAGCATAAGAATTTTCTTTGTAGGTTTTTGGCTTTGAGATGTATTTTATGTTGTCTATTAGGTTTTGTTCTTTTTGTTTGTCTGTTGGATTTTTTGGCATTTTTATGAATAAATCCCGCACCATATCGCCCGGGATTGGCGGCGTTACGCCGTGTTTATACTTGGCTTCGTATCTAACGCTATCGATTCTATATGCAAGATCCAAGCTCACAAGGCTATTAAGCTTTATCTCATCAGAGATATACAAAGCCCTTTGCACGGTTTGCACAGGGATCAAAAAGGAAAATTTTTTATCAACGTGCGGGCATAAAAGCGCGTCCCACTGATCCGCACCAGTGGCTGTCTCGCAAGTAATTGGCTTGTCGTGTATGTCTAGCCCTAAAAATTTTCTTGCCCACCAAGCAGATTTAAGCGCGTAATACCCGCCCACATTTACCATTTCTTTTTCCGTCTTAGAATAAATGCCGCCGTAAGAAAGGGCGTGGCTTGTTTGCCACAGATCCACGTCTTTTGTGAGATCTACGTTTAATTGCCTTGTGTTTGTGTTGATGTCCCTTTTGCCCCACATATTTTCCGTGTAGCCCTTATCCGGCGGTAGGATAATGCCGTTGTTTAGATCTTGCGTAATAGCATCGTCAAAAGTTGCAAAGGTTTTCCCGCCAACTGTTTGCCTTTTTGTAAGTGGAGCTTCTTTTTTCTCAGGTGCTAAAGCGCCGTTTAAATGCCAATAGCTATGCTTTGCATTGCAGTCAAAAATAGAGCAATCAAACCAAACCTCCTTAGCCGCTTGAAAGCCAAAGTCTTTTCTCTCGCCATCTTTTTTGTATGTGTTGCCGTGGCTATCTACCATCGTGTCTTTATCCACCAAATGGTAGTTGCTCCTACCGTATTTATCCTTTACTTCGCCATCTTTAAGTTGCAAGCCGGCTGGGTTTTTCATCGCGTCGCAATTGGATCCGTCGCAATAGTCGTCCGTTTTTGCGCGCGTTTTTATCTTTTGATTGGCGTATGAGATCTTAAGCGTATCCCAAAATGGATTGACGCTAAAATTTTCATACGTAACGGCTATGTTTTTTCTGTTGCTTTTGTCGTCGGTGTGGCGCAATTCTTTTTCCTCTCTGTCTATATTTTTTGAAAATTTGAGGTTGTAAGAAAAATCGCTACCGCGCGTAGAATTTTCAGACGCGTCGTAGGCAAATGACACGCGGTGAAACTCGCCGATATTAACCCCTAGCTTTAAAAGCGTGCTGTCGTTTGTGATTGTGTATGGATCTGTTTTTTCTCTTTCTTTGCCTTGGGTCTCTTGCGCTTTTTTGTAGTCGTAATTTTCTAGCTCGTGGCTCTTTCTGTAAGTTTTCACGATGAGCGCGTCTATAAATTCCCAAGCACCAGCCGCTGTTAGAGAGTGGAACGCCCCACGGTTTGCCGTTGAATACCCAGCCTTATAGCCCACAAAATAATCTTTTTCTAGCAAATAATCCCTAGCGTCCTTTGTTTCAAAAATCACCGCGCCGCCAAGCGAGCCAGAGCCCGTTTTGATAGAATCCGCGCCCTTTTTGATGATGGCGCGCTTTAGGTTTTCCACTTCCACGCCGTTACGCGTATTGTTGAAGTTTCCATAGCCCTCAAAAAGCTCCTTAAAGCCTTGTGAGCTTAGCGTTTCTGCCTGAGCTAGCCCGTCTGTGATGATTGACACGCGGTTTTCATCAACCCCACGCACGGAATACCCGCTAGCGCCAAAGCGCCCGCCTTCTACAACACTAACGCCCGTTTCGTAGCGCACAAGATCTCTGGTATCTTGCACCTGCTGTTTTGTTAGTGTTTTTGCGTCTTTAATGGTCTCGCCGATTTTTCTATCTTTAATGTCTTCGTCCTCTTGCACGACGACTGTTTCAAGCGCGCTATCAGTCAGGTTTTGGTCGGCTTGGTCTGCAAATGCCGCAACGGCTAAAAAAATATACAAATATGGTTTTAAAAAAAATTTCATACGTTTCCTTAAGTTTGCGCCGCTGCTTAGTTTGTTTGCGGTGTGATTGTTATAGTTTGGCTAGACCAACTATTTTTTGGAATTTCAACGCTTATCTTTAGATTTTTTGTTAGCGTGATCTTTTTAGGCCTAAAAAGCTCTTTGTCAAGCCCGCAGTAGCTTTCGTTGCAAAACTCGCTTATTGGTTTACCCTTAAAGGTGAGCGTATAGCCAGTAGGCGGTGTGTTTGTTTTTAGCTTTTTGTTTCCGTATCCGCCGGTTTCTTCAAGCAAAACAGCGTCATTTGTCATTTGTCCCGCGCCGTTTTTTTGTAGTTTTGGCTCTAAGATCTTTTGCAAACTATCAGCATCTAATTTATCAAAACCTTTTATTTTTGCTTCGCCAATAGTTACTACATCATCTCCAAGAGCCCCTTTAAAAACATACTTAACTCCATATTGCCCTTTTGGATACTTGCAATTTTTGCCGTCACTATCGCAACCGCCATACAAAACGCAAGACGCTTCTAGCTCCTCACCCAAATTTTTGGCTTTTAAATCGCCACCTGTGTTTGAGTTGCTTAGCTTCGTGCCGTGCTCCTTGTTGCACAGAACAAAAAACGTAGAATTTCCATCTACGCTTTGGTCTTTTAAGCCCGTTAAATCAAACATTAGCTCTGATATCTTCATTGGCTCTTTAGTGTTGATTGCTTCAAAATAAGACGCATACGGTGATACAGCCCTTAGCTCATCAATGGTTTTAAACTTCACCTTCTCGTTTAATTCCGCCATCAGCTCATCTTTTGTCAGGAATTTTTTCGCAAGCATCGTTTGCACTTTTGCGCCATTTGGCGTCTTTTGCGCTTGCTTTCCGTCAGCAGAACTTAAAAAACTGCACGCGTAAGCAACCGTTACGTTAATGTCCTTTTCGCCGTTTTTGGTAGCTTGCAGATCTATCGCGGCGTAGGCATCGTCAAGACTTGTTTTGGCTTTTGTGTCATCTGCGTAAGTAATATCTAGCTTGAAATTTTTGCAGTAATCCTTAGGGCTCTTATTAAACTTGGTTATAAAAGAATCCGCGCTGTTTTCGCCCTTATAGTCAAAGTCAAAGCTAGCTTCTATGCTTTTAACGGCTTTTGCATTGCACGGCGCGTGAAAGCCTTTTAGCGTTTGGTTTAATTCATCAAAATGCTTGCCGTTAAAGTCGCCAGAGAGTTTTAGCGCAAGCTCGCCTTTTTTATCGTCATAAGATCTAACCGCAGCGTCTGTGATTCTTAGCGCCATTGAATCGACGCTTTTTTCACCACCTGGTTTGATTTTTAGCGCTTCTTTTGATGCAGGATTGTAAGAGTTTAAGTCAAAGTATTCTTTAGTGTCGTAAATATCGGGTGCAATTCTAGAGCGGTCAGATTCTAAACGCTGCCCCCCCCCCCGCGCTATTATTTCCCTTGCACGCGCCAAACGCCAGCAATGATAACGCAATAATGCCTGTTTTGAAAACTTTCATCGGCTTTCCTTTGTATTTTTGATGCGTTATAGTATCAAAATCGTTTTAAACATAACCGCTAGGCACATTTGCAATGCAAAAACAACAACTCCAGCGCAGTTTGGTTGTTTTCTTTACCTGCAAAATGCTATATTTGCGACTTCATTTTAGAAAACGGGGTCAAGAGTGTTTAATATCGCGGCTTTTTTCGTATCCTTTGCGCTTAGCGTTTTGATGATTTTTCTCGCCCGAAAAAATCGGCTTTTTGTGGATCTTTCAAGCTCTAGCAAGCCGCATAGGTTTCATAGAGTGGATACTTCTAGGGGGGGGGGGCGTAGGAATATTCGCAGCTAGCATACTCGCTGGGTTTGTGTCCTCTCTTGGCTGGTTTTTTGTGCTGTGCGCGATGCTTGCCTTTGCCAGCGGCGCGCTTGAGGACTACACCGGCAAGCTCTCTCCAAAAACGCGGCTCGCAATGCAAGTTCTAAGCGCCGCGCTCGCGATCTACCTTTTAAACGCCGTTATTTTCGACGTCGGGCTGAATTTTCAGCTCCCTTACGCTCTGGCGGTGATTTTCACCGTGTTTGCAATCACGGGCGCGACGAACGCAATCAACATCATAGACGGCTTCAACGGCCTAGCAAGCGGCATTGCTTTAATGGTGCTTTTTAGCATATCTTTTGCGGCTTGGGCGGTGCAAGATCTAGACGTTTTCTACATCGCCGTTTTGCTAATGGCGGCAATTCTTGGCTTTTTTGTGCTGAATTTTCCGCGCGGCAAGATCTTTTTGGGCGACGGCGGGGCGTATTTCATCGGTTTTAGCATCGTCGTGCTTTCAATCTTGCTTAGCGAGCGCAACCCGCAAATCTCGCCGTGGTTTTTGCTAGGCATTATGATTTACCCAATTTATGAAGTCCTTTTTTCGATGTATCGCAAGAAAATTCTGCGCGGGATCTCGCCAACCCTGCCCGACAAAACGCATATGCATATGCTAATCTACAAAAGGCGCACGAAGACAAACGCAAAAACCTCTGTGTTTTTGATAGCCGTTAATGCGCCGTTTATCATTTTGCCGGCGTTTTACTTCGATAATGAAAAACTGCTTATTCTCACGATTATATTTTTTGTGGTTTCGTATAACTTTTACTACTACGGGCTAATCAACTTCCGCGCGGGTAAGAAAGGCAAAAATCAAGTTTAGGTATAATCCCGCTCAAATCAAAAAAAGGGCTGATATGAGCAGAAAGCTTGGCGGCATTGCTGAGGAAAAAGCGACACGGTTTTTACAGGCGCAAGGCTTTAAGATCCTAGACAGAAACTTCACAATCAGAGGCGGCGAAATTGATATAATCGCGCTAAAAGATGCCACATTGCACTTTGTTGAAGTAAAAAGCGGAGCAAATTTTGAGCCGGTTTATAACATCACAAGCACCAAACTAGAGCGCATTACAAAAACGGCACATACATATATAAAAGCAAAATCTTTCGATATGCCCTTTTGCATTGACGCCATCATCATCAAGCAAGATCTTGAATTTTTAGAAAACATCACAATATGAAGGTTTCAAAATGGATGAAATTATTTTAACAGATGAAAATTTCTTGGTTTCTCAAACGGACAAGAAGGGCAACATCATCTTTGCCAATGACGATTTTTGCAAAATCAGCGGTTACTCAAACAAAGAGCTAGTCGGTAAACCGCACAACATCATAAGGCACCCAGATATGCCAAAATCCGCGTTTAAAAACCTGTGGGAAACCGTCCAAAGGGGCGAAATTTGGCAGGGTTTTGTAAAAAACAAATCGCGTAGCGGCGGGTTTTATTGGGTTTTTGCCACCATCTATCCGCTTGGAGATGGGTATATGTCTTGCCGGGTCAAAGCCACACCGCAAGAAATAGAAAACATTATAAAGGTGTATGCAAATGAAAGCTAAGATCTCTTTTGCGGCGCTGGCGGCGCTGGTTGTTGTCTTTGTGCTTTTAGATCTCAAGATCTTAGGCGCGCTTGGTGCTGCGGCTATGGGCGCGGCTGTGTTTTTGCTAAAGGGCACCAAAACCAAATGCGGGCAAGATCTTAGCTCCATTAGGTCGATTGTGGAAAGGAAGTCAAACGTTTTGCCAAGCGTGCATAATCAAGAGCTGCAAGAGATCTTGGGGCTTTATATGCAAAACAAAAATCAAACGATGAAGCTAGTGGGCGAGACGGTGCTTGTTGCGGACAAAATAAAATACGGTTTCTTTAACGACCGCATCACAACGAAAATGCACGACCCAATTATGGCAACGCTGCAAAGAAGTATCAACGAGATGATCGACTCCGTAAAATCGCACATTCAAAACACAAACAGCGTGCTGCTTGAATACAAAAGGAAAAATTACGCGGCAAAGGCGCCGCTGGCGGACACTGAGGGCGATTTGCTTGAAGTGTTGACAAACGTCAATGAGCTTGGGACGACGCTAGATCTTGCCACAAAGGAAAACGAGGCGAAGTCGCTTGAGATTGAGCAAAAATCGACGGATCTAAGAGATGCGATAAACAATTTGCGCCTGAATGCCTTTAGGGAAACGGATGAGATCATAGAAAACATCGGTTCCCAAACGCGCGTGATTGTGGATTTGCAAAACGAGCTAGCGCAGAAACTTGCGGACGTTTCAAAGGATGCGGAAAAAATCAACGTGGTGCTAAACGTGATTGATGAAATTGCGGATCAAACGAATCTCTTGGCGCTAAATGCCGCGATTGAAGCCGCGCGCGCTGGGGAAGCCGGGCGTGGTTTTACCGTGGTGGCTGATGAAGTGCGAAAGCTGGCAGAAAAAACGCAGGATAGCCTAGGCGAGATTAACTCAAGCGTAAATGCCGTTGTGGAGTCCGTCAAAAGCAGCTCGGGCTTTATGAGTAACAACACAAAGCAAATTCAAACGCTAAGCGATGAAGTTATCAGCGTTAAAGAAAAAATGAAAACCGTGCTGGAAGTTTTGGAAGCGATCCGGTAACAATCCGAAGATTTGGTTTGGTTGCGCGTAAATTTATACTGCGTGCAACCAAACATCACCAGCACTGGCACTTGTTGCGCGCCACAAACCGCAAGAGAGCTCACTCTGCAATTTTTGTATTTTGCAAACAGTCTAACCAATATGTAAAGTATTACGTTAGGCGCAAATAAGATATTTACAAATAACATTATAAAAAAAGCAAATAACATAACTATGTATGGAGTTCTTGGATACGAATTGCCAGCTAGCACAGTTTCAAAGAATCATAAAGTCCAAAATTAAACGTTGTTTCAATTCAAGTGTGCGATAAAAATTAAAATATGTGTAGCTATGGCAAAGCCACAACCACACAAAACACTAGAGCAAGAATTTAATCAGTGAAAATAATCACATTTGCGGCGGATTATTGCATTTTGTTCTTGTTTTTTTGTTTAAACACGTTTCAAAAACAGAAATAGTGTGTAGTAAAAATAGATAACTACCAGCACAATCTAGAAAAACATCACAGAATATAGCGTCCGCAAAACAAAATAAAAAAATGATTAAAGTTGGTGACCCCAAGGGGACTCGAACCCCTGTAACAAGGATGAAAACCTTGGATCCTAACCACTAGACGATGGGGCCACTGAAGGCTTGAAAGTTGAAATTATATGTTTTTTGTATTAAAATTTCCTTAATGAAACCAAAAATCCTAAATTTTCTAGTGGCGGCTGTAATTTTGGCGTCGTGCTCGACAAAAACGGCAAATATTAGCACTCCTGTTTTTCTCACATTCAAAACACAAAAGCTCAAATTTTCTGACACCGCTTTCATAATAAAGAATAATAAAAAAATATCCATAGACGGCTATTACGCTGGCAAGCACGTTTTGAATATATCATTTGGTGCAATGGTTTGTATTGAAAATGGCTGTATGACAAAAGATGAATTTAATGCAAGATTTCTTAGCTATGATTATTATGATGACTTATTTTTAGATATTTTACGCAAAAGACCACTCGCAATAGACGCAAAGGTTGAAAAATCGCAAAGTGGGTTCTCGCAAAGCTCACAAAACATTTTTTACAGCGTGACAAAAGATGAAACGCACTTCAAAGACACAAAAAACAAAATTTTGATAAAAATCAAGGAGCTACAATGACGCTCGTCAATACATTTTTTTTATTTTTGATAACGGCTGTGGCTGAAATACTAGGCTGCTACTTTCCGTATCTCGTCGCCAAAGGCATCAAACCATATTGGTATCTGGGGTTTGGGGCGATATTTTTAGCCATTTTTGCCTGGCTTTTGACACTCCACCCAACAAGTAGCGGTAGAATTTACGCGGCATACGGCGGAATTTACATCAGCGTGGCAATGGCTTGGCTGTGGCTCGTCGATGGCGTAAAACCAACACTAAGCGACCTATCAGGAATAGCGCTTTGCCTAATTGGAGCTGGAATTATCATACTTGGCTCAAAATAAGCTAGCGGTTTGGTTTTGTGCGGTTTAATGTTGCACACCAAGTTATGATTAACTTTTAGGGCGCAAATCAAGCCAAAGATCTTGCCCGCTAAACTGTAAACCACTAAAAACCGCAAAATTTTTGGCTGCTAGCTTAGTTCAAAGCAATGGTGCAACTTAAAACATTGGTATTTTTGCGCCTAGATCTTGACAATACGAAGTGGCGCTTAGGATCTAGACGTGCAAACCTAGATTTGCGCAAATTCTACAGGCAAAAAGAAGTAGATCTTACAAACGCGACAGAGAAAATCCGCAAAAAAACAAAATGATATTTGGCTCAAGATAAGTCTAGATCTACAAAGGACTACTTAAAAATAAACGCTCACAATAGCACAAGCCTAGGTCAAGATCTTTTGCATTGCACCACACACAAAACAGCAACTTTTCAAGATCTAAAGCCTTGAGCTCACGCGGAAAATATTCTTATTAATTGCAAGCACCGCACAAAAAAGTTCCAAAAAACAATACGGAGCACCAACATCTCAAGCTCTAAACTGAGCGTGATGGTATTGAAAGTGACGGTTTTTCAAGATTGGCTTACGCACAAAGCCAAGCTGTTAAAAATACAGGCAAACAGTCCGCCGCACATTCAAGCACGGATCTTTCGCAGATCTTGCGCAGATCCCGCAAGCAAGCGCAAGCGCTGAAAACGCATAACGCAACGCAAAAATAAACTACCTACTCAACTTTTGCGTGACGGATCTTAGCTTTTGCTCTAAGCCGTTTGTTCTGTTTTTTCTCACATCAAGTTTGGCGACGCAATAAATTCTATTGCAATCAGACAAAAGCTCGTTTGCTTTTTCTACAAGATCTAAGGCTTCCCTAGTCGTGCTTGTTTCAACAACCGTTGCCATAGGAGTAAGGACATAATTAAACCCGCTTGCTCTAATCATCTCGACAACCCGCGCAACGTAGGCGGATTTACTCTCTTCTTTGTCAAGCGGAAAAATCGCAAGTTCTAGTAAAACGCTCATAAAAGCCCCCCGCGTAGAGGGAAAATTACTTCGCAGAAGCTTCAATATCGATAGAGATCTTAACCATTTCTCCAAGCATAGCAGATGGCTTATCTTTTGCAATGCCAAAGTCTTTTCTGTTAATCTTAGTTTCCATATTAAAGCCAATCTTTAAAGATCCGTCCTTTGCTTTCATAGTGGCAACGTCTTCAACTTCAAGCTTAACGTCTCTGCTGACGCCTTTCATAGTAAGCACGCCCATAATGATGCCCTTCTTTTTGTCAAAACTATTCATCATAAAGGTAATTTTTGGAAATTGCTTTGCGTCAAAAAAATCCGCTCCCATCAAATGCCCGTCTCGCGTTTCGTTCTCCGTATTAACGGACGCAACGTCAATCGTGGCTTCCATACCCTTGAATTCTTTGGTCTTTTCATCATATACGATCTTCGCGTCATACATTTTGAAATTACCTTGCGTATTGCTAATTCCCATATGTTTTATGGAAAAGCCCACGCGGCTATGAGATTTGTCTATGCCAAACTCAGCGGCAACAACGCTCGCCGCAAACAAAAGCGCAACTAAAAATACTTTTTTCATTTTTTCTCCTTAAGAAAAAGTTTTGGATTTTAGCAAAATTAATTTAAACCGCTAGCTAGATCTCTGCATACCTAACATCAAGCGCTTCTTTTAGGTTTTTTAGCTCTTCTAACACGTCTTTTGGCACATCGTTATCAACAATAATCACAGCAACGGCATTGCCCTCGCCGCTCCTACCAAGCCGAAAGTCTGCTATATTAATCCTATGCTCGCCCAAGATCCTGCCCACATCGCCAATCACACCCGGGACGTCTGAGTTTTTAAAAACAATCATCTTACCAGTGGGGACGACATCAACGTTAAAGCCGTTTATCTTGGTTATTCGCGGGTTCTTGCCGTCAAAGATCGTGCCAGAAATCGACACTCTATCATTGCCCGTCGCCACGGAAACTGTGAGCCTATTTTTATACGGGCTATCAATTAGCTTGCTAATGTTGGCGGCAACTTCAAGCCCACGCTGCTTTGCCACAAAGGACGCATTAACGTAATTGACGCTATCGTCAATGGAAGATCTTAGCGCGCCAACGATTGCATATGTGCTAATGGACGCGTCGTAAGGCTTGATATCATCGCCTTCAATATCAACGGCAAGGCTATGCACCGCGCCGATTGCAAGCTTTGACGCCAAAAACGCAAGCCGCTGCGTAAGCTCAAAATACGGCACGATGTTTGGAGAGATCTTGCCCTGCTCAAAAGGCATATTCAAAGCGTTTGGATAAGAAATACCCTTAATGGCATCTTGCGCGGCGTGCGCGGCTTGCACGGAAATTTTTATCTGCGATTCTTTTGTGTTAGCGCCAAGGTGCGGCGTAACATTTGTAGCAAATTCATCTAAAAAAGGGTTTGACGTTGCCGGCTCGCTCGCAAAAACATCAACGCCAAAAAAGGCAATTTTGCCGCTTTTTAGCCCTTCCAAAACGGCCGCTTCATCGTAAAGCCCCCCGCGCGCAACGTTAATCAAAATGACGCCGTCTTTCATTTTTGCGATCTCATTCTTGCCGATCATACCGATTGTTTCTTTGTTTTTAGGCGTATGAATGGTGATAATATCGCAGGCTAAAATATCGTCTAAATTCTTTGTGTAAGTCATATCAAGCGATGTAACCTTGCTTGCTGGCACGTAAGGATCATATGCCACGATGTCCGCTTCAAACGCCTTGCAACGCACGGCAACGCGTGAGCCAATATTGCCAAAGCCTATGACGCCGATTTTTTTGCCAAACAGCTCTATGCCATACCAGTTCTCCCTTTTCCACAAACGCTTTTGTTTTAGCTCGTTGTTGGCATTGACAAAATTACGGCAAGCGCTTAGAATGTGCGTCATCGTAAGCTCCACAGCGGCGATT
>CAUTXO010000030.1:0-17732 GCA_963542625.1 uncultured Helicobacteraceae bacterium
CCCTGTGTGACGCGCCAGACGTGGCTGCGGTTCTGAAAAACGATGAGCGCGCGCTCACTATGCAATGCACCTGCCCCTTTGAAAAAACATAAGATCGAACAGTGTCTTAGATCTGGCTAGTAGATCCTAGTCAAGATCTACCCCCCACCATAATTTAAAAAACAAAGTGCCAAAGGCGCACCATAAAAGCAAAAACAGTGTGCGCTGGCAATTTTTGCGTATTAGGTTATGGCGCAAAATATAGTGACTAGATCCTAGCAACGAGAAACCTAAGATCTTAGGTTTAGATCTAACGCAAAAGCAAACGACTAGATTTAAGATCTTAGAGCGCTTTACGGGAGCGGCTTAGATCTTAGGGCTTTTTGCGCGCGGGGTTCAAAGGCTCAGATACACAAGAAAAGCGGCGCTTGATCTCTCCAGGGATAGCTCTAGGCTAAAATCGCTGAAGTTGTAGTTGGCAAAGGCTCTCAAAAGCGCGTCGTCCGTGCGGAGGCTTTGCGCCAAAGGTTGCCTGTGGCTAGCCCCCAAAAAGAAGTTGCCAAAATTTATGCGCGCGAAGGTTTTAGCGTTTAGCAACGCGGCTTTGTCCGTGAGCGCAAGCTCCAAATTTGCGCTAAAAATGCTATCTTTTGTGCCAAAACTCACGCCGTTAAAAGCGCGCAAAATCGCACTCCCCCAGCCAAGCGACATCCCCCACGAAGGCGCTTTGTAAAAGGGCAGGAGCTTGTTGTAGTTGGCAAGCTTTACAAGGTTAAACTCCCTTAGGCGGCGGCCCTCAAAGTCAAAGCCCAAGATCTCAAGGTGCGAGACGGAATAATTCTGCGACGCTTGGTTTTCTTCACTTTGCAAAAAGCCCTTAAAGCCGTATCGCAAAACGCTGCGCGCGTGGCTGCCAAAGGGTTTGCCAAGCAAGCGGCTAGATCCTGCGCTAGATCCTGCGCGCGCGCCCTCCCCCACGCTTGCCGCGCCAAAGTAGAGCCTTTTTGTCTTGCTTTTTTGCGGGCGGATCTCCTCTTCCAGCGGTGCGGGCGTAAAGGCGCTAGCTTTGACCTCATCCCAGTCGCCATAAACGGTATTTGCGCGCTTGAATAAAAAGTCGTAGGTGTCGTTTAACAAACGCCGCTGTGCGTCGCTAGCCCCCGCTAGAAGCTCTGCTTTGCGGCTAGACTTAAAAATGCGCCTAAACTCCGCCGCTTCTTGCGCGCTTAGGCTGTGGTAATCCGTAAAGATCCTATCTAGCAGCGAGCTTTTCTTAAACCCAGAGCGGATAAAAGGGTGCGCGGCGCTGATGACCTCGCTTGGCAAAAATATCAGCCCGCCAAGCTCGGATCTAGGCTTAATGCGTGGGTTTGCCACGCGCAAAACGTGGTAAATATTCGTCGCACAATTTTTAGAAAAAAACTTATAAGCGCTGGCGGTGTTTAAAAGCTCGTAAAGGTGCAGCAAGAGCGTCCGGCGCTCATCGGGGCTTAGATCCAGCTCATATTCAAGCAGGGTTCTTGCCTCCTTGTTTGCGTATTCTTCGTAGAGCAAAAAGTATGGCCGCACCAAATACGCGCCCTTAAAACCGCCAAAGATCCCTTTGGTAACAAGCTCGCGCGCGGTAGTTTCTTGCGGCAGCTCCGCCACAAAGCTCACCGTTTGCGAAAAAAACGGCGCTTCGTCCCTATAAAACACAAGGTAGTTGTGCCCAAAATAAGACATCGCCGTTTCCATCGAGCTTGTGGCAAAGCCAAGCCGCACAGAGCCACAAGTGCTTTCTTTCAAAAAAAGTTGCAAGTTTTCACAAGCGCTAAGATCTAGCGGCAAGCCAAGCCCCTGCGTCAGGAAACTAAGCCGCGCGGGGGCTATGCACGCCACGCTTGCGTTTGCCTCATACGCCGCAAACAGCGCCACCGCTTCTTTTAGCGGCGTTCTTTCTTTGGAGAAGAAAAAGCCAGGCTCTAGGATGTCGCTCGCGCCGTTATTCATATGCAGCAGGTTGTGAAACTCGCTAGATTGCGCCAAAGCTCTAAGGGCAGCAGGATCTATAGCAAGCGCTAGATCTTGGAGCAAAAAGGCGGCTAAAAACGCGCGTTTAAGGCTTTTTAAGCGCATTTAATTTCACAGCGAAGTCGTATGCGGATAGGTTAAGATCTGGGTAGCTCTCGCCCTGCTTCAAAAAATAATCCACCGAGCGCAGATACTCGCCGCTAGGGCAGCCGCCGCAAGTTTGCTTTGCCTTTATCTCATTGACAATATGCGAATGATTTAGCAAGCAATAAAGCATAAACACGCGCTCAAAGCTCACATAATCTTGCGCAAAAACGCCGACTTCAAGCACAGCCAAAAGCGGCAAGATCCGTAGAAACCGCAAACTATTTTTTCTGCAAGATCATATAAATAAAGCCCGGCTCATATTCATATGCCGAGCCTGAAGCAAAATCCGTCGTCGATGAGCTGGTGCTAAAATACGTCCCAAACACATTCGCTATGGCCATAACGCTAACTTTAGCGTTCAAAAATACCTGCGCGTCCTTGTAGCCTTCTTTTTTAAAGACCACGTGTTGCGGACTGTTGCGTCTTGCAAGTGGCACATTGCAAGGCGTAGAAGGGCAAACAAGCACGTTATCCACATAAACCGCTGCAGAAGGCTCGCTAGAGAATGTTACCATCTGCACTTTGCCGTTTATGATGCTTGCTGAGCCAAAAAGGCTCAGCGCAAACAGGGCGAAAATAAAAAGTTGCCTTTTCATTATTTACTCTTTGGTTAGCGTTACGAAAAATTGGCTTGGCTGATATTCCCAAAGTGCGCCAGTTGCCGCGTCCGTTGATGTCCCCAAAACGCCCGCGCTCACAATATTTGCCACGACCATTTTGTTTAACCCCTTGCCCGCAAAAACTTTGGTTGTTTTGTAGCCTGCTTTTTTAAATTCAAATAGGCTCGTATCCGATGGTCTTTGCACCTGAACTTGGCAAGGCGTTGCTTGGCAAAGAAGCATACCATTGACATAAACGCTAGCCCCGCTTGGCTCTGAATTGAAACTTACCATTTGCATTTTTCCGCTGATGATAGTGGCTGAGCCAAAAAGCGTGGCGCAAAACGCTACAAATAACGCAATATTCTTCATTTTTTTCCTTGTTTTTAGAGATTGCAGAATTATACCCCCCCCCCCGCTTAAAAAATCGAAGGCGCGGCGGGTGCGTTAAATGCGGGTTAATGCTAGCAAATGCGCTTAGACGCGGCTAAATAACGTTTCTAATGAGAGCTTGAAGGCGGGTTTTGCCCTTAAAGGTGCTTTTGTCTATGCGGTAGATAAAGCTTAGCGGTTTGCCTTGCTCTATTTCTTGCGTGGCGTTAAACCAGATGACGTCTAGCGCGCTACTTTGATTTTTAAAGCGCAAAGAAAGGTGCGCGCTTTCCTTGCCAAAGCGCCTAACTTGCACCGGGAGCAAATGCGCGGCTAGGAAGTAGGGGTAAGAAAACTCCTTGCCAAAGGGCTCGTAGCTTTGCACTAGATCTACAAGCTCAAGATCTATCACGCCAAGCGGCAAGATCCCAAGCACGTCGTTGAAAATATCGTAATCTTGGACGTTGGCAATTTTTGAGCTTAGCGAGCTTTTTAGCGCCTTTAGGTTTTCTTCTTTTACGCGCATTCCGGCGGCGTTGTTGTGCCCGCCAAAGCCCTCTAGCTTGTCTTCTATGCCGCGAATGAGCTCTAGCAAATTGACGTTTTCCTTGCTGCGCGCGCTGCCTTTGGCGATCTCATCTTTTATGCTAAAAACGATTGATGGCTTGTAGTAAAGCTCCGTTAGCCGCGTGGCAACGATACCTATGACGCCCTCGTGCCAGCCGTCGCCCCACGCAAGCAAGACAGGGTCGCTTGTGTTTATCATCTGCTTTGCCTTTTGCAGAATAGTTTTTTCTATATTTTTGCGCTCGATGTTTAAGAGATCTAGCTCCTCTAGGCATTCAAGCGCCTTTTGGCGGTCTTTGGTGTATAAAAATTCAAAGGCTAGCACGGCGCTTTTCATTCGCCCGGCTGAATTTAGGCGCGGGTTAATGCTAAAAGAAACAAGGCTTGATGAAATAAGCGGCATATCCAGCCGTTCTTTTAGTGCCAAAATGGCTTGGCGAGTGCTTTTGTTGGCGTAATTTATGCCCGCCTTAACAAGCGTGCGGTTAATGGAAACAAGCGGCATCGCATCGGCAATAATCGCAAACGCCATAATATCTAGCGCCTGTTTGATGTCGTAACCCGCTTGCATTTTTTTGTTTAGGTATGCCGTTAGATACCAAGCAACCGTGGCGCCGGCGATGTTTTTCTCTTTAAAAGGGCAACCGGGCTGCTTTGGATTTATGATGGCGTCAGCCGGCGGCAGGATCTCTGGGCAAGCGTGGTGATCCGTGATAATTACGCTTATGCCCCTTTGCTTTGCCTTTTGCACGGCTTCTAGCGCGCTTATGCCGTTATCAACGGTGATGATTAGATCCGCGCTAATTCTATCCACAAGATCCGCGCTCAAACCGTAGCCATCGCTAAACCTGTTTGGTATGATGATCTCAAGATCCTTGCCTAAAAAATCAAAAAAATCCTTGACGATGACGCTTGCCACCACGCCATCGACGTCGTAATCCCCAACGAGCGCGATTTTTTGCCCGCGCCTTAGCGCAAGATCTATCAAAGTGTGCGCCTTGTCTATGTCTTTTAGCAAATCTGGCTGCGGAAGATCCCGTAGGTTTTTGACGTCGTCAAAGGCGCTCCTTGCGTCTAGCTTTTCTTGGATCTTTTTCTTGTTTAGGATCTCAAAGCGTTGGAGCGGGTTCATTTAGGCTGTGATCCCGCTAAGTTTTAGCAAGGCGTCTTGGCTTGGATCTCTTTTTGCAAATTCTTTAAAAACATCGCTTGCCTTTTTGCTCGCGCCAAGCCCTAAAACCGTTTGCCTAAAGCGTTTAGCCGCTGGTTTATTAAACGTCCGCCCCTTAAAAAAATAAAAGGCGTCCGCGCTTAAAACCTCCGCCCATTTGTAGCTGTAATAGCCCGCCGCATAGCCGCCGCTAAAGATATGGCTAAAGGCGTTTTGGAATTTTTTGTAAGATGGGGCCGGGATAAGCGATGTTTTTTGAGTCACGCCGTGCAAGATCCGTTGCACTTCTTTTCTTGTTTTGGCTTTTATGTGGATCTTCATATCAAAGATCCCAAACTCAAGCTGGCGCAGCATTGCAAGCCCTGACTGGAAATTTTTTGCCGCTACAAGCGCGTCAATTTTGCGCTCATCAAGCGGCTTTTTTGTTTTGTAATGGCGCGCGAAAAGCTCTAAAACGTCCTTTTCATACGCAAAGTTTTCAAGCCACTGGCTAGGAAACTCAACGGCGTCCCATTCGATGCCGTTGATACCGCTAACTAAGTATTCATCAACGTTTGTTAGCAAATGTTGCAGCGCGTGCCCCATTTCGTGAAAAAGCGTTACGACGTCTTGGTGCGTTAAAAGCGACGGCAAATCGCCCTTTTGCGGCGGAAAGTTGCAAACGATATACGCGCTTGGCAAGTGGATCTGCCCGTTTGCGTCCTTGCGCCTTGTTTGCCAAGAATTCATCCACGCGCCGCCTTTTTTTTCTGGTCTTGCTTCAAGATCCATATAGATCCTAGCTATAAGCTCGCTAGCTTCAAAAATATCGTAAGTTAGCACAGCGTCGTCCCAAACCTTAGCGCGCACTTCTTTAAACTCAAGCCCAAAGAGCTTTTGCAAAACCTTAAGCAAGCCTTTTACGACGGCGTTTTTTTCAAAATACGGCTTGTATTCGTCTTGTTTTACGCCGTAGCTTTGCTCAAAAAGCTTTTGCGACCAATAGTTTTTGTCGTGCTCGGTGATGTCAAATTTTGCAACGCTCTTAAGGCTTGCTAGCTCCTTTTTTGCCGCCGGTTTAGAAGCCTTTAGCAAGCGCTCCAAAAAGTCCAAAACGTGCTTTGGCGACTGCGCCATTTTTGTTTTTAGCGAGTATTCCGCGTAGTTTTTGTAGCCTAAGATCTGTGCCTTTTTGCGTTTTAGTTGCAAAATGGCTTCAAGTATGGCTTCATTTTGCGGCGCACGCGTGAAATAGCCCTTATACATTTCTTCGCGTAGCTGCCTATCAACGCAATAGTTCATAAAGTTTGTGTAGGAGTGGCTTTGCAGGTTAAAAACAAAGCCGTATTCTTCTTTGAAAAGATCTTTCACATCAGCCGGCATATCGCCTAGCTTTTCTTCGTCTTCGGGCTTTACGATGACGGTAAAATCCTTTGTTGCGTCTAGCACGTTTTGTGAAAACTCGTTTTCTAGGTCGCTTAGAAACATATTGATCTCGGCGATTTTTTTCTTTTGCCGCTCGTCTAGGAGCGCACCGCCCATTTCAAAGGCAAGGATCAAATCGCCCAAAACCTTTTCTTGCTCGGCGTTCATTGTTTTGTCGTTTTGCCTAATTTCGCAGCAGGCGGCGTAAAGCCCTAGATCTTGAGCTTGCTCGGTGCTAAACTCGCTTAAAATCGGCAAACATTTTTTGTATGCAGCGTTTGTGGCAGGGGAGTTTTTCGTCGATTGCAAAATCTCAAACGGCGTCCAAAGCAGGTCAATCTCCCCGCTTAGATCTTGATATGGCTTTAAAAAGTTGTTAAAAGTCTTGTGCTCTATGCCCTTTAGATCTTTGATTTTTGCGCGCACACGCCCAAGCAGCGCTTCTAGTTTTTTATCCATTTCTTCTGGGTTAATTTCAGGAAATTCGCTAAACATCGTAATCCTTTAAAAACGCGAATTATACCTAAGCCTATTTAAGCGTTTTTCTTTTATACTCGCAGAATGTTTAAGCCCTTTTTTGCCTTTGCCTTTGTGCTACAAACCCTTTGCCTGGCGTATTATTACCCCAAAAATGATGACGCCTTAGGGCTTTTTGCCGGCACGGCGCAGGGGCTAACTTACAAAACGTTTTTAGATAAATCAAACGCCGCAAGTATTTCCTACGCGCAAAGCGGAGATGAAAAAACGCTTTTTATCGCCACCATTCATCACAGCTACATATTTTCTCCCCCGTGGCTTTCGCTGTATTTTGGCGCCGGCGGTTTTTTAGGACGCGATGACAAATTCAAAGCCGGGCTGCATTTTCCGCTTGGAATAGACTTTTTGCCAAGGAGCATTCCGTTTGATTTTTTCATAGAATTAGCGCCGCTTGCGGTAATTGCGCCAAACGTGCAAATAAAAACTGGCGCCTTTACGGGCTTTAGATTTTGGTTTTAAACTAAGCTTTTAAATGAGATAATGCGCGCTTTAAATAAAGGTTGCGCAATGCTTAGGTTATCTGAAGCTTTAGAAAAGATAACAAAAATATTCGGGTTTGTTTCCGCGCTGCTAGCGTTTTTAATGATAGGTCTCGTGCTTTGGGACGCCCTTGCTAGATACATTTTCAAGCAAGGATCCATCGCGCTTCAAGAGCTAGAATGGCATTTTTTTGCCGCGATGTTTTTGCTTGCCATTGCCTTTACGCTGAAGCACAAAAGCCACGTGCAGCTGGATATTTTCTACCAAGCCTACTCGCAAAGGGCAAAGGATCTCCTAGATCTTGGCGTCAATGCGTTTTTTATCATTCCATTTAGCCTGCTTATTATTTATTACGGTTACGATTTTGTTGCTATGAGCTTTACGCAAAATGAAGTTTCAGATAGCGGCGGTTTGGCGTATCGCTTCATCATCAAAAGCTTTATCATCACAGGCTTTGCCGGGCTTATAATCCAAGCTGTGGCAGAGATCTTAAAAACACTAAAAAAGCTTAGCTCGTGATAACGTCCATAGTTTTATTCGCGGTAGCGTTTTTGTTTTTATTCATCGGGATTCCCGTTGCCTTTGCCTTTGGAATGGCGGCGGTTTTTGTCGTGCTATTTTCAAGCGATATGGATCTTGACCTATTCAGCCTTTTGCCGCTTAGGATCTACGGCACGATGACGAACAACACCCTAATGGCAATGCCCTTATTCATATTTATGGGGCTTATTTTAGAAAGAAGCGGCACGGCAAAGGCGCTTTTGCAAAACATCGGCTTGCTTTTTGGGCGCATAAGGGGTGGTATGGCAATGGGCGTGGTGGCTGTTGGCGTGCTCCTTGCGGCAAGCACGGGCGTTGTGGGCGCTAGCGTTGTGATGATGGGGATAATCGCCATTCCGTCAATGCTGCGGCACGGCTTTAGCCCGCGCTTATCCGGCGGCGTGGTAGCCGCTAGCGGGACACTGGGGCAAATCATTCCGCCGTCTATTGTTTTGATAGTTTTGGGCGACGTTATGCAAGTATCCGTTGGAGATCTTTTTGCCGCTGCTTTATTGCCAAGCGCAATCTTAGTGGGGCTTTACGTGCTATACATCGCGCTTTATGGCTATTTTTTCCCACTTAGCGCGCCGGCATTAAAGCCGCAAGATGACGCAAAAATCAAACAGGTTTTAATTGACACCCTAAAAACTTCCTTGCCGCCAATCTTACTAATCATCGCGGTTTTGGGCGGGATCTTCCTAGGCATCGCAACGCCAACGGAGGCTGGAGCCTTTGGCGCGCTAGGAGCTGTCATTTTAATAGCGCTCACAAAAAACTTTTCTTTTGAAACTTTGCGCTACGCCGCAGTTCAAACGGTAATTTTCAGCGGTATGATCTTTGGCATTTTAATAGGCGCTAGCGCATTTACGCTCGTGTTTAATGAAGCCGGCGGTGGGGATCTAATCTTTGACTTTTTCAGCGAGAACATAAACTCCAAATGGACGTTTATCATCATTACTATGCTAATTATCTTTGTGCTTGGGTTTTTCATCGATTTTATAGAAATAAGCTTTGTTGTATTGCCGCTATTTATCCCGCTTGTGGCGCATTTTGACATCAACCCCGTGTTTTTTACTATGCTTGTGGCGATTAATTTACAAACGTCTTTCCTAACGCCGCCATTTGGATTTTCTTTGTTTTACCTAAAAGGCGCGGTGGGCGATATGCTAAAAATCGGCGATATTTACAAGGGCGTTTTGCCATTTATTGCAATTGAAGTGTTACTACTTCTTTTGATCCTAATTTTTCCGGGTTTAATCATCTATTAAAGGATAGACTATGAAAAGACGAGACTTTCTAAAAGGTGCGGCGCTTGGGTCGGTTGCCTTGCCAAGCGCGCTTGCAGCTAAAAGCGGTATGACGCTAAAAATGGCGACGAGCTGGCCGGCGCGTATGCCAATCTTGCAAACAACGGCGGATTATTTTGCTGACCGCGTGGCGCAAATGACAAATGGCGAGCTTAAAATTAAGATCTACCCCGCAAATACGCTCGTTCCCGCTCTTGGCGTTTTTGATGCTGTGAGCGCCGGGCAGATAGATCTTTACCACTCTGGCACGTATTACTGGACGGGCAAAAACAGCGCGTTTTCCATCTTTGCCGGCACGCCGTTTGGTATGGTGGATAACGAGATAGCCGCGTGGATGAGATTTGGCGGCGGCTTGGATCTTTGGCGCGATGTGGCAGCACAGTATAACCTTTACCCCTTGCTAGGCGGCAATACCGGTATGCAAATGGGCGGCTGGTTTAGAAAGCCTGTTAATTCGCTAAAAGATCTAAAGGGGCTAAAAATGCGGATCCCTGGGCTTGGCGCTGAGATCTTGACAAAGCTTGGCGTTAATACCGTTATGATGGCAGGCGGCGAGATTTACCTAGCACTTGAAAGAAACGTAATAGACGCTAGCGAGTGGGTATCGCCGGCCCTAGATCTTAGCGTCGGCTTCCACAAGGTGGCAAAATATTACTACACAAGCTGGCACGAGCCCGCTAGCACGGCAGAATTTGTTTTCAACAAAAAGCTTTGGGATAGCTTGCCAAAAGATTTCAAAGCCGTGCTTGAAGTTGCCTCCTTTGACGCAAACGCAAGAATGTCAGCCGAAGCGCAAGCAAAAAACGCGGTTGCGCTAAAAGAGCTAATAAAGCTAGGCGTGGAGATAAAAACCTTCCCAAAAGACGTCGTAGAAGCAGCAAAAGTAGCAATGGCAGACGTGGTAAAAGAGCATTCAGCTAAAAACAAGGACTTTGTGCGCGTTTGGAAGAGCTATTCAAGCTTTTTAGAAGAGCAAAAAGACTGGACGAAGACTGGCTTTTTAAGGTATTTGGAGATTAGATAGCCTTGAAAAACATCCTTGCTTTTTTGGTTTTTAGCGCCTTGCTTTTTGCCGCCGGCGCGGGCGATTTTAGCCGGGCTAGGGAGATGTTTTTTGAAAACAACCTAGCCCTAAAAATAGAAAACCAAAAAGTGCGCGAAGCAGAGATTAAAAAAGACAAAACCCTAAGCCTTTTTTTGCCAAGCGTAGATCTTGACTTTACCTACACAAGGCTAAACGACAAGATCCAAATCGATAAAAACCTGCCCGTTTCCCTGCCACCGCCATTGCCGCCTGTTAAAACGCAAATCCCGGTTAAGATCCCGCTTTCTAGCGACACAACAAAAAAAGCCGCGCTAAGTTTTGTCTGGCCTATTTTCACAGGCGGCAAGATCCTAGCGGCTAGAAAGGCTAGCCTTGCCGCAGAAGAAGTGGCAAAAAGCAGCAGGCAGGAGTTTGTGGATAAATCGCTCATTGATTTAATCCGCGCGTATTACGGCGTCATTTTAGCGCGCGAAGTGCTAAGCGTGCAGGGCAAAAAGGAGCAAACGCTAAAGCTCCACTTAGAAAACACGCAGAAAAGATTTAGCCAAGGGCAGATTTCCAACACAGAAGTTTTGCACGCAAAGGTCGCATACTTTGAAGCCCTAGCGCAAAAAGAAGACGCGCAAAGCGATGTTTCCATTGCCGCTAGCTCGCTTGAATACTTGCTTGGCGGGGAGTTTAGCCCAAGCGGGGAGTTGCCACTGGTGCAATTGCCGCAAGATCTAAGCTTATCAGAGCACGCGCTCCTTAGCAAAACCGCCGCGCTTAGCGATATGGCAAAGGCCGGCAAGCAAGCGGCAGCGGGCAGATTTTTGCCCGATGTGTATCTCTTTGGCAAGCGCGAGCTAATCAAGCAAGATCTTACGCTTTTAGAGCCACTCTGGGCGGCGGGCGTTGGCGTGAAGCTTAATCTAATGAGCCGCGACGCCCACGTGCGTGAACTTGAGCTAGCCAAGCTAAAAGAATTGCAAGCAAATCTAGCCACTCTCCAAGCGCAAGAAGCCCTAAAAACCGCGCAAAAAATCAAAAAAGAAGAGCTTTTAAAGCTAAGGCACAAAGAGCAAACGCTAAAGGCGACGATAGAGCTAGCGCTTGATGCGCTAAATTCGCGGCAAAAGGCATACAAAGCCGGGCTTGCAACGTCTTTTGACGTTGTGGATAGCTCGCTTAGCGTCTCGCGCGCGCGGCTTGCCATTGCAAAAACAAGATACGACGAAGTCATCGCCGTTGCCAAGCTACTAGAAGCTTACGGGCGCTTAGACGAGTTTGAAAGGTATGTAAAATGAACGCAAGGTGGCTATTAGCACTTTTTGCCCTTGTTTTGGGCGGTTGTTTTAAAGAAGAGAGCTTTATTCAAGGCGAAGTCGATGCCACGACGATACAAATTTCCGCCAAGATCCCAGCAAGAATTGACAACATCTTCATTCACCGGGGCGATAAGGTCAGCGCGCAGCAAGTCATCGCGCGGCTTAGCACGCCAGAGCTAGAAGCCAAGCTAGAACAGGCAAAAGCCACGCAAGAAATGGCAAAGGCGCAAGAAGACAAGGCGCTTAGCGGGGCGCGCCCAGAAGAAATCTCGCAAAGCTACAATATGTATAAATCCGCGCAAAGCAAGGCGCAAATTGCCGCTAAAACCGCTGATAGACTGGAGAGTTTGTATGCGCAAGGCGTTGTTTCTTTGCAGAAAAAAGACGAGGCGCGCGCGGCGGCTTTGGGCGCATTGCACCAAGCAAAAATGGCTAAAAACGCTTATGAAATGGCAAGCACGGGGGCGCGGCGTGAAGATAAAGAAAGCGCAAAAGCCGCGCTACTAAAGGCAAACGCGGGACTTAAAGAAGTTGAAGCCTACCTTGACGAAGCGCAGGTAAAATCGCCAATAAACGGCGAGATTTCAAACATCATCGCTCAGCGTGGCGAGATTGTGCCAGCTGGCTTTCCGATAGCCTCTGTTACGGATCTAAGCGACGTTTGGGTTGTTTTTAGCGTGCGCGAAGATCTCTTGCCGCGCTTTACGATGGGCAAGGTTTTCAAAGCGCGCTTTCCGGGCTTGCAAAACCGCACGGTAGAGCTAAGGGTGAGCTTTGTAGCCGTGCTTGGCTCATACGCCACCTACAAAGCTACGAACGCCAAAGGCGGCTTTGACCTAAAAAGCTTTGAAATTCACGCGCGCCCGGTCCATCCGCTAGACGGGCTAAGGCCCGGTATGAGCGCCTTGGTGGTTGATTGAATATCGCAAGCCCTAATCGCAGATCTTTGGCGCTAGATCCGCGCCAGCAAGCGGCAAGGATCTTTGCCAAGATCTCTAGCGCCCTAGATCTTGCACCAAGATCTAAAGCGCAAACTGCCAAGATATTACGCCCTGTATCAGCGCAAGATCCAAGCACGCAAACAGCACAGATACCAGCCAAGATCCAAAGCGCTCCAGATCTTGCCGCGCAAATCCACAGCGCGCGGGGAGCGATATGAATAGCGCCATAAAAAGCCTTGCCGCACAGGTAAAAAAGTCCTTCTCGCAGCGCTTTTTCTTGCTCGTTGTCATTGTGTTTCCGCTGGCAAGCCTTGTCATTTTGCAAGCCATTTTTAGCCCCAAAAGCCCTAGCGGCTTGCCTTTGTGCGTTGTCGATTACGACAAAACGCGCCTTTCTTTAAAGATAACCAGGCAGCTAGGGCAAATGCGCGCGCTAAAGGTCATCCACGCAAGCAACGAAACAAACGCCGCGTCTTTGGTGCGCGCGGCAAAGGCCTACGGCGTGCTCGTTATCCCAAGCGGATATGAAAAGAGCGTGCTAAAAGGCGGCGACAAAAAGCTTTCTTTAAAACTCAACGCACAATTTTTAATGCTTTCTTCCTTGCTTTTTAAGGCGGTTTTTGAAGCCGCCGGCGAGCTTAGCGCGCAAACTAGCGCAGAGATTTTGGCGCGCCACAATATTTTTTTGGATCCAGAGCCCGTTAGGATAAACTCAAGAACGCTTTTTAACCCAGAGCTTGATTACTCGGGCTTTTTGCTCCCGGCGCTACTTTTTGCCGTCTTGCATATTTTGATTTTTAGCGCCTCTTCAAACGCCCTAGCGCAAGACTACAAAAGCGGCGATCTTTACAAAAAGCCGCGCCCCTTGCAAGCGATAATGCTTAGATCTTACGTAAATATCGCGGTTTTCACGCTTTGGGGGCTTGTGTATTACGCAAGCGCCGCGCCGCATCTTGATAACTTTGCCTTTGTGTTTCTCGCCATTTTTTTGCTAGTTGGCGCGTATTGGTTTTTGGGTATGGCGCTCATTTTGTTTTTCCGTAGCGTGCGTATGGGAATTAGCGCGATGGCGTTTATCTCCACGCCCGCCTTTGCCTTTTGCGGCATAACCTTTCCGCTGTATGCAATGCCACTTGCCGCGCGCATTTGGGGGGAAATGCTGCCGCTTACGCATTTTTTAAAGATCTTGATAGATCAAGGCGTCCGCACCGCGCCGCTTGAGTATTCGCTTGGCTCAGCGGGCATTCTTGCGACGTTTTTTGCCGTGTTTTTTGCGGCGTTTGTAGGGCTTTTGCGCCTTAGGATAAGATATGTTAAACCTTATATTCGGTGAATTTAAAAAGATCTTCCTAGACTTTGGCGCCGCGCTCATTTTATTTGGCGCCGTGTTTATTTACGCGTTTTTTTACCCGCTGCCATACTTGCCAGAGATTGTGAAAAAAACGCCGATTGCCGTCATCGATGAAGATTTTAGCCCCATTTCGCGCGCACTTGTTAGATCCTTTGGGCAAAACGATTTGCTAAGCGTTAAAGAAGAGCTTGGCTTTGTGAATGCCTCAAAGAGCAAGATCTACGATAGAAGCGTCAGCGCTGTTGTGCTAATTCCTAAGGATTTTTCAAAAAACATTCTCTCATCAAGGCGCGCGGGCGTGGAGATTTACGTCGATGCGAGCTATTTTTTGGTGTATAGGCAGGCGTTTTTGGGGCTTGCCGCGAGCATAAAAACGCTAGGCGCTAGCGTAAAAGTAAAAAAGCTTGTTTCAAAGGGCATAGCCTTTGACAAGGCGCTAAGCTTGCAAGATCCAGTCAGCGTGAGCGTGGAGTATCTTTTCAACCCAATTCAGGGCTATCTAAGCTACATTTTGCCCGGCGTGCTAATTCTCATCTTGCACCAAACGCTCATCATCGGTATGGGGCTAATTAGGGGCAGCAATTTTGGAAAAATGCCCGTTGATTGTTGCGCACGGCTTTTTACGGCAAAGTTCATCGCCTTTTACGTTTTGTATATGAGCTACCTAATGATTTATTTTTACGGCTTTTACGCTCTTTATGGCTTCGTGCTTGCGGGGAGCTTTGCGGACGTTTTTTTGTTTTCAAGCCTGTTTTTGTTCGCGCTCATTCCCTTTGCGATTTTTTTGTCTTACGCCTTCAAAAAGCGCGAATCTTCAATGCAATTTTTGCTCTTTACGTCAATCATAGCCTTATTTTTAACCGGCGTTGTTTGGCCTAGAGAGGCAATCAACCCTTTTCTTTACTACGTTTCTTTGGCTTTGCCCTCAAGCAGCGCAATCATCGGCTTTACAAAGATAAACCAAATGGGCGCGGATCTTACAGAATACGCTCCACAAGCTGCCAATCTCTTTGTTTTGGGCGTTGTTTATAGCTTCGCCGCCTTCTTTGCGTTCAAAAAACACGGCCCGTTTATACGCTAAAAAGCGCAAGATCTTAAAAGCCGCACACCGCACACCGCGCAAGCAACAAAATAGTAAAATCCCGCATTTAAAAGAAAGTAAGTAATGGATAAAGTATATAAATCGCCCCCCCCCCCCCGCCGCACCGGTGCAGGAGCAGGAGACGCTTGGGGAGTGCTCAATCTCGGTAGTTGTTCCTTGCTACAATGAAGAAGAAACACTCCAAGCGTTTTACACAGAAGTTGGCAAGATCCTAGATAAGATCCGGCTCAATATTGACGCCGGGCTCACTCACGAATTCATTTTTATTGATGACGGCAGCCGCGACAAAACAGCCGCAAAGGTTGCGAGCCTACACGCGCAAGATCCTAACGTGCGGCTCATCAAATTCTCACGCAACTTCGGCAAAGAAGCAGCCATTTTAGCCGGCTTAAAAGCCGCGCGCGGCAAATGCACCGTGCTAATGGACGCGGACTTGCAAGATCCGCCATATTTGGTGGAGCAAATGTATCAGATCTACCGCCAAGGCAAGGCAAAAATCATCTACGCAAAAAGAAGCGACAGAAAGGGCGAGAGCTTTTTAAAGGCGCAGCTTAGCGAGATGTTCTACAAGATCTCTAATTTTTTATCAGACGTAAAGATTGAGTCTGGCGTGCGGGACTTTCGCCTAATGGACGCCGCCGTGGTGCGCGAGCTTGTGAAAATGGGCGAGTATCACCGCTTTAGCAAGATGATGTTTGCGTGGGTGGGCTTTGAGCGCGCACGGCTAGAATACGACTACCAACCGCGTATGGCTGGCACAAGCGGCTGGAATTTTGCAAAGCTTTTCAACTACGCCATAGAAGGGCTCGTGAGCTTTTCCACAAGGCCAATCAAGCTGGCGTTTTGGGTGGGGCTAGCAATTAGCTTTGCGTCTGGGCTTTACGGCGCGTTCATTGTGCTAAGCACACTAATCTGGGGCAACGACGTAAAAGGCTACGCCTCTATGGTAACAATCGTTCTCTTTCTAGGCGGCGTGCAGCTTGTCTTTCTTGGGGTTGCCGGGCAATACATCGCGCGGATCTACGAGGAAGTCAAGCGCCGCCCGCATTTTATAGTTGAAGAAGAGATAGACACAAACACTTTACAAAACCCACAAGAAAAGGACACAAAATGAAGTTGCTTTCTTTTGCTTCAAATCTCACGCAAAACGCACCCGCGCTTTTAAAAAAAGAATGGATCTTTGCGCTGGCTGTCGTGCGGGAGTTTATGCGCCAAAAAGATCTTTGGAAATATTTTGCCTTTATGTATGCCGTTTATTTTGTTGGGTATCTTGGCTTGCTTATTGCCGATGTTTATTATATTGACGATCTAGGGCGCTCGCAGTCTGGCTACCACAACTACGGCTTTAGCAGGCATTTAGCAAATGGGCTATCAACGCTAATCCACCTAAACAGGCACAGCACGGATATTTCGCCGATAACACAGTTAATTGCCATTGGCTTTATAAGCTTTGGATCTTTAATGCTTGCAAAAGTCGTGCGAAAGAGATTGTCGTATTTTGCCTTACTTGCAAGTGCGCCGCTTGGGCTTAGCCCGTTTTTCTTAGAAAACATTAGCTACAAGTTTGACTCACCCGGTATGGCTCTAGCCATTGCAGCGCCTATCTTTGCCTTTTTATTTATAAGGCGCAATCTTGCATTTTTTGGCGCTTCATTCTTAAGCGTTTTGATTGCGCTTAATTCCTATCAAGCCGCAAATTCTGTATATATCGTGCTTGGTTTATTTGTGCTGTTTGAAGCGCTAACAAGAGCTAGCAGTTGGAGCAAGATCTTAGCGCGCGCAGCCACAATCGCATTTTCTTATCTTTTTACCCTTGGCTTTTACAAGCTCGTTTTGGTAAAAGAAGTTGATACATACGTAAGCTCTGGCATTATAAAGCACAATATTATTCACAGCCTTTATCAAAACACCCTAAGAATGCTTGGGATTTACAATGACGCAATTTTTAAAACGGACTATGCATATATTTTAGGTGTAGCCGTGCTGGCTTTTTTGTTTTACGCCGTCAAAACATCAAAAATTAACAAAATAAACGCCATTATTTGGGGCGCCCTATTTGCAATCTTTGCGGTTTTATTCAGCCAAGGCTCGTATTTGCTGCTAGAAAAACCGCTATGGGCGCCAAGAGCTTTTAACGGCATAGGCGTTGCTATGGCAATAGTTTTTGTGTATGCCACTGGCGCAAAAATCGGTAAAGCAGCGGCAATTTTTGGCGCCTTGTTCTTAGTTAATCAAGCCGCGTCTTACGCAAACGCCCTAAAAGCACAAGACGAATACGCCAAAATACGTATGGTGCTTATGATGCAAACCCTAAACACTATGACTTCAAATGATAACTTCCAAGTTTATATCGCGAGTGGGTACATCAGAAATTCGCCCGTTGTAAATAACGCAAGAGAAACCTTTCCGCTCATAGACAATCTGGTTTTTCAGCGTTTAGGCTCGGCTTGGTCTTGGAGCGCTTCGCGCAACTTTACAAACCTTGGGTTTAGCGGCAGCTACGTTTTAGAACCGTGTTTTAACGCTAACAACAAGATAATTTCCGAGCAAGATACACTCTTGCATAAGATCGTCAAATACGATAACAATTGCTTTGTGGTAAATTTTAAGTATTGAATAGTTTTACACTTTATCTAGGCGTCGGCGTTTTAAACACCCTTGTGGGTTTTGGCGTGATCTTTGGGCTAATGCTAGCTGGGCTTAGCCCAGAGCTATCCAACGCAAGCGGCTACGCGGTTGGCGTTGTGTTTTCATACGCGATGAATAAGTTTTTTACATTCAAGGCGCGCGGCAAAAGCAAGGCGGAGTTTTTGCGCTTTGGCGCGGCTATGCTTTTTGCCTACGCGCTAAACTTTGTGGCGCTAAAAATA